>NZ_JBQPTH010000004.1:0-245915 GCF_052220245.1 Geobacillus sp. BK01 | reverse complement strand
CGAAATGGAGGGCTTGGGACATTCCCTTCATGTTGAGGTCTTCGATGACCACGCAATCATAAAGTTTCGCTAATTTGTGCGACTCCTTATGCAGAAAGTCCTTGCGCTGGTTGGCCATTTTCTCATGAAGTTTTGCGACTTTCAAACGCTGTTTATGCCAACGATTCGAGCCTTTCTTTTTACGAGACAATTTACGCTGTTCTTTCGCTAATTTTCCCAATGCTTTGCGATAGAATCGAGGATAATTGGCTCTCTTACCCTCGCTATCGACATACAGCGTACTCATGGAAAAGTCAAGCCCAACAACAGTTTGTCCTTCTTTTGGTGCAGGTTGATGTTCGTACTCTGTGAGAATCGAAATATAGTATTTTCCTGTTTTTGTTTTCGTGATCGTACAAGCCTTGATGATATGGTGGGCAGGAATCTCCCGGTGTTGCTTGAGCTTGATCCATTTCAGTTTGGGCAACTTGATATAGCCATCTGAAAGCTTCATGTTGCCATTCACCACATTTGTGGTGTACGACTGTTTCGCCTTGCGGTTTTTGAACTTTGGAAATCCAGCGCGGCCAGAAAAGAAGTTTTGAAACGCTTTTTGCAAATTCAATTGGGCGTTTGCCAGCGCAAGGCTATCCACTTCTTTTAGCCAAGGAAACTCCTTTTTGTACTTGGCAGGGGTCGGAAATTTTTGCTGTTTCAAGGATTCTTTATCGTCCTTGAACTTTTCAAACAGTTGTATGCGCTCTTCAAGCATTTTGTTATACACGAAACGGACACAACCGAAGGTTTTGGCGAGCAGTTGTTCTTGTTCTTTTGTTGGGTATAGACGGAACTGATAGGCTTTGTTGGCCATATCGACACCACATCACTTCATACCTTGATGTTCTATATAGTTTTTTATTACTTCAATGGGCGCACCACCCGTTGTAAGCAGGCAAACGCTTCTTGACCAAAAATATTCTTTCCACCGTTTTCTTTTCACTTGCGGAAAATGCTTTTTGATCTTGCCATGATGTACGACAGCCAACATAAGCAATTAGTTTCGCATTTGTTTTATTTTCATTTTTTTCGATTGCCATAGTTTTTTCTGCCCCCTTACCCCCAGCGCACTAAAAATGTATCAACCTAGCCTCTTTTTTACTGAGCGGTTTTCAGCGAATTTCCGAATGGACTTTGTGCAAGTCGGCGCATGACGGTCTGCATAATCCCGCCATTGCGATAGTATTCCACTTCTATGGCGTTATCAAGACGGACGATCACGTCAAACTCAAAGCAGGTTCCGTCTTCCCGAATCCCCTCTACCTTGATCTTTTGCCCTGGTTTGACTCCTTTGTCCAACCCGATCGTTCTGAACGTTTCTGCACCTGTGATCCCGAGAGAGGAAGCGTTTATGCCATCGACAAACTGCAAAGGCAACACTCCCATGCCAACTAGATTGCTGCGGTGGATTCTTTCAAAACTCTCGGCAATGACGGCTTTGACTCCTAAAAGATACGTCCCTTTTGCCGCCCAATCCCTCGAGCTTCCTGTGCCATATTCTTTGCCCGCTATAATCAGCAACGGGATGTCCTTTTCCTTATATTTCATCGCCGCATCATAAATAGACATGATTTCTCCCGTTAACCAATTTTTTGTCATCCCTCGCCCCGCTTCTGGAACCATAAGATTCAGCACATTGGCCAGCGCTCCCCTTACCATGACATGATGATTGCCTCTGCGCGACGGATAGGAGTTAAAATCTTTCGGTTCTACTCCGCAACTTTGCAAATACAGCCCAGCAGGACTGTTGGGGAGAATGACTCCCGAGGGGGAGAGATGATCCGTCGTGACGACATCCCCTAACAGCGCAAGGACACGAGCTTCTTTTATGTCTTCCATTTCTTTTACATCCCAACGGAAGCGTTCCAAGAACGGAGGTTTGCGGATGTAACAAGAACGTTCGTCCCATTGATACAGCAATCCTTCAGAAATATCAATACGATTCCATTGCTCATTTGCTTCGTATACGACCTCATACCGTTTACGGAACAATTCAGGTTGAAGTGATTGCTGCAACACTTGCTGGATTTCGGCTGAAGACGGCCAAAGTTCTTTTAAATATACCGGTTGGTGATTTTTATTATATCCGATCGGTTCTGTCGTCAAATCGATATTGACCGTACCTGCCAAGGCATAAGCAACAACAAGCGGAGGCGATGCCAAATAGTTTAATTTCACTTGTGGATGTATACGCCCTTCAAAATTGCGGTTTCCTGACAACACACTAGCTACAGTCAGTTCGTGATCGGCGATGGCCTTACTGACCTCCGGGAGAAGCGGCCCCGAGTTGCCAATACATGTCGCACACCCGTAAGCTGCGATATAGAATCCTAACTCTTCTAAGTAGGACAGCAACCCTGCCCTCTGCAAGTAATCTGTGACCACCCGCGAGCCCGGGCTTAGAGACGTTTTCACATACGGCGGCATCCGAAGTCCTTTCTTAACGGCATTTCTGGCCACAAGTCCAGCCGCCACCAATAACGTGGGATTGGACGTATTCGTACAACTTGTGATTGCTGCTAAAACAATCGCACCGTTTTGCAAAACTGACTGTGTCCCATCTTCATGCGTAATGACCACTGATTTTTGCCAATCCTTCTCCGTGAGTCCATAACCGCCTTGCGGCAATGGGGCTTGAATCATCTCTTGGTAACGTTTCTTCATCTGTCCTAATTCAATGCGATCCTGCGGGCGCTTAGGCCCTGCCAGACAGGGAACAACGGTCGATAAATCCAGCTCAATGATTTCAGAATAGCATGGTTCCGGGCTTTCTTCTTGCTTATACATGCCTTGGATTCGGTAATACGTTTCCACAAGGTCTATTTGTTCCTCATCGCGGCCCATCAGCCGCAAGTAGTTTATCGTTTCCCTGTCGACAGGGAAATAGCCCATAGTGGCCCCATACTCAGGCGCCATATTCGCAATGGTCGCGCGATCAGCTACACTCAGCGTTTGAACTCCTGAACCGAAAAATTCCACAAACTTGCCAACAACCCCTTTTTGCCGAAGAAGATTGGTAATGGTCAAAGCCAAATCGGTCGCTGTCACTCCCTCAGAAAGTGAACCCGTGAGTTTCAGGCCAACGACTTCTGGCATGACGAAGTACACAGGCTGCCCTAATACAGCCGCCTCTGCTTCGATTCCGCCTACTCCCCACGCTACAATTCCCAATCCGTTAATCATCGTTGTATGGGAATCGGTTCCAATCAGCGAGTCTGGAAAAATTACCGTTTCATTGCCATTCTTTTTTAAGGAAATAACCGATGATAGAAACTCCATATTCACTTGATGCATAATGCCGCTCGAGGGTGGAACAACGCGAAAATTAGCGAACGCTTTTTGCGCCCAACGCAAAAAACGAAAGCGTTCCATATTTCGGTTGAAGTTGAGTTGTTCATTTAAGTTGACGGCGTCCGGCTTTCCAAAATAATCAATTGTCACCGAATGATCTACGACAAGGTCTACAGGAATAAGAGGGTTGATTTTACGAACATCTCCTCCCATCTGTGCCATTGTGTCGCGCATGGCTGCTAAATCCACTAATGCCGGTAGTCCGGTCGTATCATGCATAAGAATCCTAGACGGCTTAAAAGGCACTTCCCGGGTTGTCTCGCGCTTTTTTCCCCAATTCGCTAACATGGCGATATGCTCTGCGGTGATCGCGGAACCATCAAATTCACGTACAGCCGCTTCCAACAACACTTTGATGGAATAAGGCAGTCGGGAAACGTTTCCGACTCCATCCTCTTCGAGCGCGTTGATGCGATAGAAAGAGTAGGTTTTTCCACGTAAAGAAAAATGAGATTTCGTTCTCCGTATGCTTTTGAGCACTTTGTCTTCCATTGCCGATAGCCACCTTTTCTCTTTGGTTGATTTCATTTTATTACAAAACTGAAAAGCGAAAGAAATATCAATTTGTTATGAGCAGGTATGAAAATTTTATATGTGCAACACTCTTGGTGCATTTTGGGCGCCACGGTCTTGCCAAAAAGAAAGATAGCGGGTAGATTAAAATAACAACAAGGAATGGATATAGAGGTGTGTAATCATTATGGAAGACCGCGACTGGATGATTTTGCATACCCTTTATAAGGAGAAAAGTATTACGAAAACCGCCCAACGACTATTTATTTCGCAACCAACACTAACAAAACGCCTGCAACAAATTGAAAAAGAGTTGGAAGTCAAAATTGTGGATCGCGGATTCAAAGGAGTGCAATTTACGCCGGAAGGAGAATACCTCGCCAAGTGTGCTGAAGATATGTTGCATCGTCTTCGCGTGATAAAAGAAAATTTAAAGAATTTCCATCATCAAGTAGCGGGAACGTTGCGCCTTGGTGTATCGAACTTCATTAGCAAATACAAACTCCCTGCTCTGCTCAAATATTTTAAAGATCAGTACCCTCAAGTCGAATTCCAAGTGAAAACCGGCTACAGTCGAGATATTTTTGCTTTATTATATAGTCAGGAAGTCCATGTGGCTTTTATTCGCGGGGAATACAACTGGCCTGATCAAAAACACTTGCTGTTTGAGGAAAACATCTGTGTTGCCTCTAAGCAAGAGGTAGATTTAGAACAACTCCCCCAACTGCCAAGAATTGATTATAAAACAGACGTCTTATATAGGCAGTTAGTGGATAACTGGTGGGCGGAGCGATATATACATCCTCCGTATATCGCTATGGTCGTCGATCAAGGGGACACATGCAAAGAAATGGTGGCCAATGGATTAGGATACGCGATTATGCCTTCACTATTTTTGGAAAATGTGAAAGGGCTTCATAAAATCTGCCTGACAGATAAAAAAGGGCGTCCTCTCACCCAAAAAACATGGATGATGTACCATCAAGACTCTTTAACATTAAATGTCGTGAACGCCTTTGTTGATGTAGTCAAACAGCTTGATATATATTCCTTATAAAAATAATAAAAAGGAACGGCGGCATCTGCCCCGTTCCCCGTTCCTTTTTATTTATTCAAGACATTTTCCAAATACCGAAGCGCTTCCTCCCTGCTGGATACCCGTTTTGCTCTGTCGAGATCCATTTGCAGTTTTTCTAATGCCTTTTGTAAAATTTCCTGTTCCCGCATTTGTGGTACAACAACAACTCCATCAGCATCACCGACGATCATATCACCCGGATGCACCGTCACCCCACCGCAAGAGACAGGGACATTGATTTCCCCCATACCAGCCTTTCCACTAGCTGCCACAGTCGTTCCGAGGCAGAAAACAGGAATATTCAATTTTCTAATCCCCTCAATGTCCCGTATCACCCCGTGGGCAACAATCCCTTTTATTCCTAACATTTGTGCTACGCCAACTAAAAAATCTCCTGCGATGGCCCGATAGGTGTCCCCTTTGGCGTCTACCACAAGGACACTTCCCGGCGGCGCTTCCTTCAGCGCCTTCAAAAAAACAAGATTGTCCCCTACGGGCATTTTCACTGTAAACGCTCTTCCTGCCACGCGATCATTTTCCTTCAAAGGCTTGATCTGCGAATCAAGATTATTGAGACCTTGCATCACATCAGAAATACAGGTGGTCGGTATCATTTCAAACTGACTGATTATATTCATTTCACCACTTCCCCTTTTAGCTGATTGGATTGTGAAGCCTGATGTTTAGAAAAACCTTGCCTTTTTTCAAGGCGCATCAACAAAACCATGATAAATGAGATAAATAAGAGCACACTTAAAAATACCAAACCTGCTTCCGTGCACAGCGCCCGTATCATTCATTCATATTCAGCCTCCTCCAATTGTCATTGAAATCGTTTTCCGAAAATGGCATAAAAATTGATCAACACGTATCCTTAGTGTTATCCCCCCTTCCTTTTCAACCTGCTGCGAAACAGGATTGATCCATGAGCAAAAATGGCAAGCAAAACGTCACAGGAAAGCGTTTACCAGAGCTGGCGACCCATCTGAACCAAAAACAACGCCCATGGACGTTTTCTTTTATTACTTCCATCTTAGCGAAAAGTAGCATGGTAGAAGAAATAGTTTTCGTTCATGACGCGGTATTCGAATTTCGAATGTATGACAGACAACGAGGATGGCCAGGGCAAAGTGGAATACATTCAATCATTCAAAGATGCCATGTTTTTCATGATGAACTATAAGAAGATCAGCAACTTACCGAATACAGGCCTCTTTCTCGGCCATACCAGCAGCCAAAAAGGAGAAAGAGGCCCAAAACATAAAACTGGGTGATTAATCGATGATATTAGGTACAAGGACAAACCCTTCCATCAATCGCCGGGCACTGCGGCTCATCACCACTTTTTTTACCATCCAACTATGATGATGTCGTTCGACTGCAGCTCCTACTCTTACAATGCCCGACGGATGCCCGATGCGAATCTCGGATACTGCGCGTCCTAAAATGTTGCTCACGATCGTTCCCGGGATCGCCGCCGCAGCAGCCATCGCCACCGCACCTGTGCCTGTCATGGCATGATGCAGTTTCCCCATCGACAAAATGCGCGCCAACAGGTCAATCTCTTCCCGGCGCACCACTTTGCCGCTCGATGCAGTATAGCTTGCTGGCTCAGCCAAAAAGGCAATTTTCGGTGTATGCTGGCGTTTCGCCATAGCGTACTCGATGTCGTCTGCCACCCCCATAGCGACAGCCCCGTGAGCGCGGATCCATTCCAACCGCGCCAACAAATCCGGATTGCCGTTAATATCTTGTTGCAATTCTGTTCCCGTTAATCCCATTGACGATGCAGAAATAAAGACAGAAGGATTTCCGGCATTGATTAGAGTTGCCTCCACTTCTCCTATTCCCGGAACGTGAAGGATGTCGATGGGATTTCCGGTTGGCAGAACCCCTCCCTCCCCGCCAGGATCAAGGAATTCCAGCTTGATTTCCGACGCTGGAAAGGCTACTCCGTCTAGCACGAAATCGCCAAGCTCTTGCACTTCTCCATCCTTCATCGGGACATGGGCGATGATTTCCTTTCCAATGTTCTCCTGCCAAATATGGACAGTGGCCACCCCATCCTTAGGAGCATCGACGAGCCCGTGATCAATCGCAAAAGGACCAACCGCCGCTGTAAGATTCCCGCAGTTCCCACTCCAATCAATGAGTGGCTGCCCTATGGCTACTTGGCCGAATAAATAATCAACATCACATCCGGGCCGGTTGCTTTTGCTGATGATGACCACCTTGCTCGTGCTTGACGTCGCCGCACCCATGCCATCGATTTGCTGCCCATACGGATCCGGACTTCCCATCACACGCAACAATAGTTTGTCACGTTTCGACGGATCAGAGGGCAAATCTTCTTTCAGAAAAAAAATTCCCTTACTCGTTCCGCCTCGCATATAAACGGCAGGGATTTTGATTTGTTTTCCCCACTGCTTCACTTCGTTCTCTCCTTCCAACTTTATGCGACTGAAAGGCGCGGAGGCGGCATCCTAAATAGCGGCCTGCCTTCCCCGCCCCACTGGCACGATGCTTCCTGAAACAGTGCAACAGCCGATGTCAGCCTTTCAGCCTTTTCTTTTCACAAACGGATCGGCTCCCGCTTCAAGCTAAGGGGGAGTAGTTCACTTTCTTACGAAGAACCATTGGCAATACACCACCATGGCGGTAATAATCAATCTCTATCTCGCTGTCGAAACGGACGATCACGTCAAACACCTTCCGGCAGCCGTATTCATCAGTGGCGATCACCGTTACAAGTTGGCGGGGGCGGATGTGATTGTCAATATGGATATCATATCGTTCGCGCCCAGTTAAGCCAAGGGTATCAGCATTTTCTCCCTCTTGGAATTGAAGAGGAAGCACACCCATCAATGCCAAGTTGCTGCGGTGGATACGCTCGAAGCTCTGCGCCAAAACCGCTTTGACGCCAAGCAGCGCAGTCGCTTTCGCCGCCCAGTCCCGGGAACTGCCCATGCCGTAATCCATCCCGGCGATCACCAATAATCCCGTTCCATCTTGTTGATATTTCATAGCCGCATCGTAAATGGACATGACTTCCCCGGTTGGGAAATATGTTGTTACGCCGCCCTCTGTTCCCGGCGCTACTTCGTTTCTCAAACGGATATTGGAAAAGGCACCGCGCATCATTACTTCATGATTGCCGCGGCGGGAGCCATAGGAGCTTAAATCCCCCGGCTTTACCCCTTGCGACAACAAGTATTTTCCTGCCACACTATTAGGCGGAATCGTCCCCCCAGCCGGAGAGATGTGATCGGTCGTAACGGAATCGCCAAGTTTGACAAGCACCCGCAACCCGTTCAGCGATTCGATTGGCCTAGCCTCTTTGGACATATTTTGGAAAAAGGGCGGGTTGCGAAGAAATGTCGAATCTTCCTCCCATTCATAAAGCAATCCTTTGCCCGTCTGCAATTGATTCCATGCTTCATTCCCGCTGAACATGCTTTTGTTTTGCTGTTCATATAAATCTACTGTAATGGTTTCAGCTATTACCTTTTCGATTTCCGAATGGGTTGGCCATATGTCTTGCAAGTAAACAGCCTTTCCCTCTTTGTCTGTTCCGAGAGGCTCGTTTTGAAGATTGATGTCCACACTTCCGGCAATAGCATACGCAACAACGAGAGGAGGGGAAGCTAAAAAGTTCGCTTTAATGAGCGGATGAATGCGTCCTTCAAAATTGCGATTGCCGGATAACACTCCACAAACAATCAAATCGTTCTGTGCGATCGCCTCCGCCACTTCGTCAGGAAGAGGGCCTGAATTCCCTACACATGTTGTACAGCCATAGCCGACAAGATAGAATCCGAGTTTTTCGAGATAAGGAAGCAGCCCGGCCTTCCGCAAATATTGGGTAACGACCTTCGATCCAGGAGCAAGGCTCGTTTTGACAAACGGCGGAACGGATAGCCCTCTTTCTACGGCCTTTTTTGCCAACAGACCAGCGCCAATCATGACATACGGATTGGAAGTGTTTGTGCAGCTCGTAATGGCCGCAAGCACAATGGAGCCTGTTTTTAACGGATACGTTTGGCCGTCGTGGAAGGCGACAGAACATTGTTTGTCTATCTCCTCTTCGCTGAGGCCATATCCGTGATTCCCCAATGTGTTCGTTAAGGACTTTCGAAAAGCCTCTTTCACCTCAGATAATCGGATCAAGTCCTGTGGACGCTTCGGACCAGCGACATACGATTCAATGGTAGAAAGATCCAATTCGATCACTTCCGTATACATCGGCTCCTCAGCATCCGGTGTAAAAAACAGCCCATTCGCCTTGCAATAAGCCTCTACAAGCTGTACTTGTTCCTCCGTTCGTCCGGTTAGACGCAAAAAGTTCAATATTTCCTGATCTACAGGGAAGAAGGAGATGGTTGCTCCATTTTCTGGCGACATATTGGCGACCGTCGCCCGATCGGCCACAGATAAATTTGTGACCCCTTCCCCGAAGAATTCCACAAATTTTCCGACAACGTGTTTCTTGCGAAGCAGATGTGTAACATAAAGAGCAAGATCTGTCCCGGTTGCGCCAGCAGGCAATTTGCCTTTTAGACGAATCCCAATTACCTCTGGGGCTGGAAAGTACGAAGGTTGCCCGAGCATCGCCGCTTCTGCCTCAATGCCTCCGACTCCCCATCCAACGACCCCGATCCCATTCACCATTGGTGTATGTGAGTCGGCTCCAAAACAAGTATCAGGGAAGGCGAGATATTCGCCATTTTCTTCCGTTGACTGTACAACCGAAGCAAGATATTCTACATTGGCTTGATGAATGATAGCGGTCGAAGGCGGCACGACGCGAAACTTCTTGAAAGAGTTGGACGCCCATTTAAAAAATTTGTACCGCTCATAGTTGAGCTCAAATCCTCGTTCGACATTATATTTCAATGCATCCGGCGTTCCGAACTTCTCTACTTGTTCGGCATGATCGATGACAAGGTCAACAGGGATTTCCGGGTTGATCATCTCCGGGCTTCCGCCCATATCCGCCATGGCTTGGCGCAAAGACGCGAGATCAACAACAACCGGAACACCCGTAAAATCCTGCAAAACGATTCGCGCAGGCTTAAAAGGAACATCAATCTCTCTTTTCCACTCGTCGGTTCCCCATTTTGCCAAATTCTCAATATGTTCTTTTTTGATTGCCACCCCATCGTATTGGCGGAGCACCGATTCCAATAAAACTTTAATCGAATAAGGAAGCCGAGAAACTTTCCCAACCCCTAATTCTTCCAGACCCATCAGACGATAATAGGTATACCTCTTGCCATTGACCGTAAAAAAGGAACGCGTTCGAAAAATATCATGTTCTGCGATCAACGGTTTCCCTCCCCTTTCATTCCATTCATGCAACTTTCAATTCGATTATAAGTTGGGATAATCTATAATAAAAATATCGTTTTTTGATGGTTAACCATGATGAAATGGAATACCTAACAACAAGAGACCACACACGGTCACAGAGAAGGTTCGTCACGTGGAGGATATCTCAACGCAAAACACCGTGGCGGGGGCCAACCGCACTAACGGTTTTCCCATAGTGCGGCCGTAAAGGAGCAATGATGACGGGGAGACGATGAAGTTAAGAAAAAACGCCCTAGCAAGGGCCTTCCCACTTTCCCATATTCAAAAGGGCTGCACTGCGCAAAGGTGAACGTGTTTCACCAGTCGTCCAAATGTTCCACTAAATCCACAAACAGCTTAGCGATTTTGAGTGCCAACACTTCTTCATGATAAATCATCCACGTTTTCCGGAGGATCGGCGTTCCTTCCCGACCTGTGAGATCGAGCTTGTACAAGTGCGGCGCATCATGAAGGATCCGGCGGGGGACGATCGCATATCCAAGACCATGAATCACCATTTCCTTGCAAGTATCCACTCGGTCGACCGTCATCCCAACGTACGGGGGCTGTTCGAAATGTTCAGCCCACCAGTTATCAATGATGCCTTTAAATAAAGACTCCGTGCGATAGTCAATTCTTGGCAAGCGAGGAAGATCGCCAAGGTCGAATTCTTCCCTATAAGCAACGCAAAGCGTTTCTTCAAATAAGAGATGCTTTTTGCCCGCCCATTGATAGTCTCCCCGAACAAATCCAATATGTACATCCTGATTGTACACCCATTGAAACACTTCCCGGCTCCAACCTGTTTGCACTTGGAATTCAACATGCGGATGTTCATCTTTAAAACGTTTTAATACTCGCGGAAGCTGATACTTGGCAAAGTAATTCGAAACGCCTAGCCGCAGCGTTCCCTCTACGACAGCTGTATTCATATCCTTGACATGTTCTCTAATCTTGCGCAAATGACGCAACATTTGTTCTGCGCTCTTCGCCAAATACTCTCCTTCAGGGGTAAATTGCACTCCTCTTCTCCCCCTTTGCACGATGGTCACGCCAAAATGCTGCTCAATCTCGCGAAGCCGCTTCGAAATCGTTGGCTGGGAAATAAACAGCTCTTGGGCGGCTTTCGTGATATTTTTATATTTAAATAAGGTTTGCAAAAGTTCCCAATCCCGTTCTTCCATAGTACCACTCTCCAAGAACAGATTGTTGTTTCTATCCGTCTCCGTCAATCATACCATTATTTTATTTAGAACTTGCACAAAAAAAGCAATAAAATGACAGTGGACAGAGAGGCGTCGTCTATGTTTTTTTGCCCTTCTCTGCATTTTTGGCTTGCAAAAAACAGTTGAACATTGTCGCGCTCCTGTTTTTAATCCTCGGGATGAAGCGGATGACAAGTGAGTCCTCCCCCCGTTTCGCCCATGACAAAAGCGCGAACCATCCTTTGGTCCGCGCTTCTCTCTTCTATTTCCCCCACTCCTCCGGATTCTCCCGCCATTTTCGCAATGTCGCCAAGTTGTGTTCGCTGACGGCGCCAAGGCGGACGGCCGTTTCGATGAGGGTGTCGTAGTCGGTGAGCGTGTAGGCAGGCAAATTCTCCGCCGCAAACGCCTGCTTCGCTTTGTCAAGCCCGTATGTGAAAATGGCGGCGATGCCAAGCACCTCGCAGCCCGCTTCTTTCAAGGCGCGGACGGCCGTAAGCGAGCTGCCGCCCGTCGAGATTAAGTCTTCAATGACGACCACGCGCTGGCCCGGTTCAGCTTTGCCTTCGATTTGTTTTCCTTTGCCGTGCGCTTTCGCCTGGCTGCGGACGTAGCACATCGGCAGCTCAAGCCGCTCGCTCACCCAGGCGGCGTGCGGGATGCCGGCGGTCGCTGTGCCGGCGATGAGATCCGCCTCAGGGAACTGGGTGCGGATGAGTTCGGCGAGGCCGTCGGCGATCGTGCGGCGCACGTCGGGGTAAGCGAGCGTCAGGCGGTTGTCGCAATAAATCGGCGATTTCAAGCCTGAAGACCATGTAAACGGCTCGTTCGGCTGCAGGGCGACGGCCCCGATTTGAAGCAGTTTGGCGGCGATGTCGTGTTTCATTCTCTCTCTCCTCCGTTCCATTCGTGTTGCAGGCGGGCATACGCCCCGAGCGGATCGGCGGCGCGGGTGATGCTGCGGCCGACGACGATGTAGTCGGCGCCAAGCTCACGCGCTTTCCTTGGCGTGACGACGCGCACTTGGTCGTGCACCTCATCATCGGCAAAGCGGATGCCTGGCGTGACGGCAAGAAACGAGGCGCCGCACCGTTCTTTCATGAGCGCGGCTTCCTTGGCCGAGCAGACGACGCCATCAAGCCCGCTTTCTTTCGCCAAGGCGGCGTAATGGGCGACTGTTTCCGCAAGCGGGCGGTCAATCCACAGCTCCTCGTGAAGCATCCGCTCGTCCGTGCTCGTCAGCTGGGTGACGGCGATGCAGCGCGGCCGCATGGTTCCGCTTGGCGTGCCGGCGTCAAGCCCTTCCATGGCTGCTTCCATCATGCGCCGGCCGCCGGCGGCGTGGACGTTCACCAGATCGGCGCCGACGTGGGCGAGCCCTTTCATCGCTTGTTTCACCGTATTCGGGATGTCGTGCAGTTTTAAGTCTAAAAAGACGGCATGCCCTTGTTCTTTCAGGAACGCGACGATGGCGGGACCTTCTTGGTAGTACAACTCCATCCCGACTTTGACGAACAGCGGCGTTCCCGCAAATGGGCGCAAAAAGGCGGCGGCTTCTTGCTTTGACGGAAAATCAAGCGCGACAATGAACGGCGTGTGCACCGGTCTTCCAGCTCCTTCCTATGCATTCGGAAATGTGGCCGATCCCGAGTTCATCGAGCAACGCCGGCAGGTCGGCGATAATCGTCGGGCAGACGAACGGGTCGACGAAGTTGGCCGTTCCGACGGCAACCGCGCTCGCGCCGGCGTAGAAAAATTCGAGCACGTCTTCCGCCGTCTGAATGCCGCCCATGCCGATGATCGGAATCGACACCGCCTGGCTCACTTCATAAATCATGCGAATGGCGATCGGTTTCACCGCCGGGCCGGATAAGCCCCCGGTGCCGTTCGCCAAAATCGGCCGGCCTGTTTTCACGTCAATGCGCATGCCAACGAGCGTATTGATCATCGTCAACCCATCGGCGCCCGCTTGTTCAATCGCTTTTGCCATCGCCACGATGTCGGTGACGTTCGGCGACAGCTTCACGTACACCGGCACGGCGGACACTTCTTTGACAAGCCGCGTCAGCTCGGCGGCTACGTCTGGCACGGTGCCAAACGCAATGCCGCCTTTTTTCACGTTCGGGCAGGAAATGTTGAGCTCCAGTGCATGGACGTTGGGCGCCTTCGAAATCGCTTCGGCCACCTCAACGTACTCTTCTGCCGTTGAGCCGGCGATGTTGGCGATGATCGGCACGTCAAACTGCTGAAGCCACGGCAGCTCTTCTGCGAGCACTTTGTCAAGACCCGGATTTTGCAGGCCGATGGCGTTTAACATCCCAGCCGGCGTTTCCGCCACCCGGGGCGTCGGGTTGCCAAAGCGCGGCTCTTTTGTCGTCGCCTTGATCATCATGGCGCCTAACACGCTTAAATCGTAAAACCGGGCGTACTCGCGGCCAAATCCGAAACAGCCGGACGCCGGCATGATCGGGTTTTTGAGGGAAAGACCTGGCAGTTCAACCGCAAGCCGGTTCATAATACCACCTCCTCGGCCCGAAACACCGGACCGTCGCTGCATACTTTTTTATACGCCGTCCCGCTCCCCGGCACATGGCAGACGCAGGCAAAACACGCCCCGACGCCGCAGCCCATCCGCTCCTCGAGCGACACGTACACCGGCCGGTTCGGAAACCGTTCCGCCAGCGCCCGAAGCATCGGTTTCGGGCCGCAGGCGTACAAGACGTCAAACTCGAGCGAGCGCGCTTCGATCACATCGGTGACGCGCCCCGGCGTTCCGTGCGAGCCGTCATCGGTTGCGACATACGTCTCCCCAAACGCGGCGAATTCTTCTTCATAAAAGACTGCCGCTTTCGTTTGAAACCCGAGCACGCTCACCACTCCAACACCGCGCTTTGTGAGCTGTTTCGCCAGTTCATAGAGCGGCGGGACGCCGATGCCGCCGCCGACCAGCAGCGCCCGGCCGCCCGCCGGCGCGGCATCGAGCGGAAAGCCGTTGCCGAGCGGGCCGAGCACATCGACCACATCGCCCGGCTGTTTTTGCGCAAGGAGCGCGGTGCCTTTCCCTTCCTGGCGGTAAATGATCGTGCATTGGCCCTGCTTGCGGTCGATGCGGCAAAGGCTGAGCGGGCGGCGCAAAAGCGGATCGGCCGTTGCCGCTGCCTTCACATGGACGAACTGGCCCGGTTGGCGCATCTCTTGCACGAGGCGGCCGGAGAGCGTCAATTCATACGTCCGCTCGGCGATCCGCCGCTGGCTTGCGACCGTCATTCGTTCGCGGCCGATCATGACCGCACCAGCCCTTCCGTCATCGCTGTTGTCGAGAACGTCATCGATTCGAGCACTTGCAGCATCGCCCTTGCCGTATCGAGCGACGTCAAGCACGGAATGCCGTTTTCGACCGCTTCGCGGCGGATGCGGAAGCCGTCGCTTTCCGGCTGCTTTCCTTTCGTCAGCGTGTTGATGACAACTTGCGCTTTTCCTTGGCGGATGACATCCAAAATGTTCGGCGACGCCGAGTGGATTTTATTGACGACCGTCACCGGAATGCCGGCGGCGTTCAACGTTTCCGCCGTGCCGTTCGTCGCCAAGAGTTGGTAGCCGATATCGGCAAAGCGGCGGGCCAGCTCGACCGCTTCTTCCTTGTCTTTGTCGGCCACCGTCAACAACACGGCTCCGTGCGGCTGGATATGGATGCCCGAGGCGACAAGCCCCTTATAGAGCGCTTTTTCGAACGTCACGTCTTTGCCGATCACTTCGCCGGTCGACTTCATTTCCGGACCGAGCGAGATGTCGACGTTGCGCAGTTTGGCAAACGAGAACACCGGCACTTTCACGTACACGCCGGGGCGCACCGGGCAAACGCCCGTCTCATAGCCCATCTCGGCGAGCTTCGTCCCTAAAATGGCTTTCGTGGCGAGATTGGCCATCGGCACGCCGGTGATTTTGCTTAAAAACGGCACCGTGCGGCTTGAGCGCGGGTTCACTTCCAAGACGTAGACATCGCTTCCCGAGACGACAAACTGAATGTTCAACAGCCCGACAATATGCAGCCCGCGCGCCAGTCGGATCGTGTAATCCGCGATCTTGTCGATCACTTCCGCGCTTAATGTCTGGGGCGGGTAGACGGCGATCGAGTCGCCGGAATGGACGCCGGCCCGTTCGATATGTTCCATGATCCCCGGGATGACGACCGTCTCGCCGTCGGAAATGGCATCGACTTCGACTTCTTTGCCGGTGATGTAGCGGTCGACAAGCACTGGGTGCTGTGGATTGACGCGCACGGCGTGTTCCATGTAATGAAGCAGCTCCTCGCGGTTATAGACAATTTCCATCGCCCGGCCGCCGAGCACGTAGGACGGGCGGACGAGCACCGGATAGCCGATCTCCTCCGCGATGGCGACCGCTTCTTCGACCGAAACGGCCGTTTTGCCGGCCGGCTTCGGAATGCCAAGCTCTGAGAGCGCCTGTTCAAATTTGTCGCGGTCTTCGGCGCGGTCCAAATCTTCAAGCGTCGTCCCAAGCAGGCGGACGCCGCGCGCTTCGAGTTCCGCCGCCAAGTTGATCGCCGTTTGCCCGCCGAACTGGACGATGACGCCGACCGGCTGTTCGAGGTCGATGACATGCATCACATCTTCGGCCGTCAGCGGCTCGAAGTACAGTTTGTCCGACGTGCTGAAGTCGGTGGAGACTGTTTCCGGGTTGTTGTTGATGATGATCGCCTCATAGCCGGCCTGCTTAATGGCCCAGACGCAATGGACGGTGGCGTAGTCAAATTCGATCCCTTGGCCGATGCGGATCGGGCCCGAACCGAGCACGATGACGCTCGGTGTTTCCGTCACGATCGACTCGTTTTCTTCCTCATACGTGCTGTAGTAATACGGCGTTTCTGATGTGAACTCGGCCGCGCACGTATCGACCATTTTGTACACCGGCACGATGCCTCGTTGGCGGCGCAGCGCGTAAATGTCGCGCTCCGTTTTGTTCCATAACGCCGCTATCGCCGCATCGGAGAAGCCGAGCCCCTTCGCTTTTTTTAACACGTCAAGGTCGCCCGGGTGGTTTTTCAAGACCGTTTCCATCTCAATAATGTTTTGAATCTTATGCAGGAAAAAGCGGTCGATTTGGCTCCATTCATGCAGCGTCTCCACCGTCACCCCGCGGCGGAGCGCCTCGGCGATGTAAAAGAGCCGCTCGTCGCCCGCCTTGCGGATCCGTTTTTCCATCACGTCGTCGGCGGCCGTTTTCGCCTCGTTCAATTCCAGATGATGCACCCCGATCTCGAGCGAACGAACGGCTTTTAACAGTGATTCTTCGAACGTCCGGCCGATCGCCATCACTTCGCCGGTCGCTTTCATTTGCGTGCCAAGGCGGCGGTTCGCCGATTCAAATTTGTCAAACGGAAAGCGCGGAATTTTCGTCACGACGTAATCGAGTGCCGGCTCGAAGCAGGCGTACGTTTTCCCGGTGACCGGGTTGATCATTTCGTCAAGCGTCAGCCCGACGGCGATTTTCGCCGCCAGTTTCGCGATCGGATACCCCGTCGCTTTTGACGCCAGCGCCGACGAGCGGCTGACGCGCGGGTTCACTTCAATGACGTAATAGCGGAAGCTGTCCGGGTCGAGCGCCAGCTGGACGTTGCAGCCGCCTTCGATGCCAAGGGCGCGGATGATGTTCAACGACGCGTTCCGCAAAAGCTGATATTCGCGGTCGCTTAACGTCTGGCTCGGGGCGACGACGATCGAATCACCCGTATGAATGCCGACCGGGTCGATGTTTTCCATGTTGCAGACGACGATCGCGTTGTCGTTGGCGTCGCGCATCACTTCGTATTCAATCTCCTTGTAGCCGGCGATGCTCCGCTCGAGCAAGCATTGATGCACCGGGCTCATCTTCAAGCCAGTTGACACAATCTCGACAAGCTCTTCTTCGTTCGTGCAAATGCCGCCGCCCGTGCCGCCGAGCGTGAACGCGGGGCGGACGATGACCGGATAGCCGATTTGTTCGACAAACGCATACGCCTCTTCCAGGCTGTGAATAATCGCGCTTTCCGGCACCGGCTCGCCAAGCTCGTTCATGAGGGCGCGGAACTGTTCGCGGTCTTCCGCCTTTTCGATCGCCTCGAGCTTCGTGCCGAGAATTTCCACGCCGCACTCTTCAAGCACGCCGGCCTTGGCGAGCTCAACCGCCAAGTTGAGGCCCGTTTGGCCGCCAAGCGTCGGCAAAATCGCGTCCGGCCGCTCTTTGCGGATGATGCGGGCGACAAACTCAAGCGTCAGCGGCTCCATATACACTTTATCGGCGATTTCCGTATCGGTCATGATCGTCGCCGGGTTTGAGTTCACCAGAATGACTTTGTATCCTTCTTCTTTCAACGCGAGGCACGCTTGCGTTCCCGCATAGTCGAATTCAGCCGCCTGGCCGATGACGATCGGCCCCGAGCCGATCACTAAAATCGTTTCGATGTCGCGGCGTTTAGGCATGGATGACTTCCCCTTTCTTGTTGAACTCACGGATGAGCGCCAAAAACTCGTCAAACAGCGGATTCGCATCTTCCGGACCCGGCGAGGCTTCCGGGTGGTATTGCACCGTAAACGCCGGGAAATCGAGATGGCGGAGCCCTTCGACCGTGCCGTCGTTCAAGGCGACATGGGTCACCTCAAGGCGCGTGCCGGCAAGCGATTCATGCGTGACCGTATAGCCGTGGTTTTGCGCCGTAATGGCCACTTTGCCGGTGCGCAAGTCTTTGACCGGATGGTTCGAGCCGCGATGGCCGAATTTCAGTTTTTCCGTATTCGCGCCGCACGCCAAGGCGAACAGCTGATGGCCGAGGCAGATGCCAAAGAGCGGCACTTTGCCGAGAATGCCACGGATCATCTCGATCGCTTCCGGCACGTCTTTCGGGTCGCCCGGTCCGTTTGACAGCATCACTCCGTCCGGATGCCAGCTGAGCACGTCTTCCGCCGTCGCGTTGTACGGCAAGACGATGACATCGCAGTTCCGCTTGTTCAGCTCGCGCAAAATGCCGTGTTTCATCCCAAAGTCGATCAAGACGACGCGCTCGCCGCGCCCCGGGCTTGGGTAGGCGCTTTTTGTTGAGACGCGCCGCACTTGGTCGCGCGGCCACTCCATCGCCCGCAGCTTGGCTGCCGCTTCCGCCGGATCAACCTCAAGCCCGCAAATCATCCCTTTTAACGTTCCGTATTGGCGGATGAGGCGCGTCAATTTGCGCGTGTCGATGCCGGCCAGCCCCGGAATGTCCTTTTCTTTTAAATACTCATCCAGCGTCAGTTCGCCGCGCCAGTTCGACGGTGTCACGCACGCTTCTTTGACGATGAACCCGTGCACGTACGGGCGGATCGCTTCAAAGTCGTCGCGGTTGATGCCGTAGTTGCCGATTAGCGGATACGTCATCGTCACAATTTGCCCGCAATACGACGGGTCGGTCAAAATTTCTTGGTAGCCGGTCATGCCAGTGTTAAAGACGACTTCCCCGGTCGTCTCTTTCATGCTCCCAAACGCCTCCCCGACAAAAAACGAGCCGTCTTCCAAGATCAGTTGCCGTTTCATGTTACTCTCTCCCTTTCTCCCATACGAGTGTTCCGTTGACAAACGTCATCACCGGCCAGCCTTGGCATTTCCAGCCGGCAAACGGCGTATTTTTTCCTTTCGACGCAAACGTCTCCGGATCAATTGTTTCTTCTGCCTCTAAATCAATGACCGTGAGATCCGCCGGCGCCCCGACGGCAAGCCGTCCGGCGTTTAGGCCGAAGCATTGCGCCGGTTTCACCGTCAGCCAGTCGACAAGCTGCTTTAATGAAAACACGCCGGTTTTGACAAAATGCGTATATAGGAGCGGAAACGCCGTCTCGAGCCCCACGATGCCAAACGGCGCCGCCTCGATGCCTTTCGCTTTTTCCGCCGTTATATGCGGCGCATGGTCGGTGGCGATCAAATCGATCGTTCCATCAAGCAGCCCTTCAATGAGCGCCTCGCGGTCTGCGCGGCTGCGCAGCGGCGGATTCATTTTGTAGTTCGCATCCAGCCCCGGGATGTCGTCCTCGCACAAGAGCAGATGGTGCGGCGTCACTTCGGCGGTGACGCGGATGCCGGCCCGCTTCGCGTCGCGGACGATGCGCACCGACTCTTTCGTGCTGATGTGGCAGACGTGGTAATGGCAGCCGGCCGCTTCAGCGAGCAAGACGTCGCGGGCGATATGGACCGATTCGCAGACGGACGGAATGCCGGCGATCCCATGCCGGCGGGCGAAATCGCCGTCATGCACCGCGCCGCCGTTTTTCAGTGTATCATCTTCGCAATGGGCGACGATCGCCATATCGAGCGCCGCGGCCCGTTTCATCGCTTCAAACATCATCCCGGCCGACTGCACGCCGACGCCGTCATCAGTGAACGCGAACGCTCCAGCTTCCTTCAACGCCGCAAAATCGGTCAGCTCTTCCCCTTTTTGTCCAATCGTGATCGCTGCGTACGGAAGCACGTTGACGCGCGCCGTTTCGCGGATGCGGGCTTGCAGCCATTCCATTTGCTCTTTCGTATCGGGCACCGGATTCGTGTTCGGCATGGCGGCAACCGTCGTAAAGCCGCCTTTCGCCGCCGCAAGCGTGCCCGTTTCAATCGTTTCTTTCGCCTCGCCGCCCGGCTCGCGCAAATGGACGTGCAAATCGATCAACCCTGGAGCGATCAACTTTCCTCCGACATCGATCACGTGGCCGTCTGCGTCGACCGCCAGTTCCGGGCCGATAGCCGCAATGACCCCGTTATCGATTTTCACCTCCGTTCGCACGAACTCCCCGTTGTTATTGAACGACATGCCATGTTTCAACCATACGGCCATGTTCCATTCTCCCTTCTATTGCCCGTTTTAGCACGGCCATCCGTACGTAGACGCCGTTTTCCATTTGTTTAAAGATGCGCGACGACTTCGCTTCGACCAGTTCGCTTGCGATTTCGACCCCGCGGTTGACCGGCGCCGGATGCAAGATGATGGCACCTTGTTTCATCCGCCGCGCCCGCTCAAGCGTCAACCCGTACCGCACATGGTACTCTTCTTTTGTCAAGCCCATCGTTTCTGCATGCCGCTCGTGCTGGATGCGAAGTAGCATCACGACATCGGCGCGAGCGATGGCCTCGTCAAGACCGACGTACGTCCCATACGGATTCGCCTCATCTTTCCACTCTTCCGGACCGGAGAACAAGACGGTCGCGCCAAGCCTTGTCAACACTTCCGCGTTGGAGCGGGCGACGCGGCTATGGCGGATGTCGCCGATGATCGCCACCGTCAAGCCAGTGAAGGCGCCAAACTCCTGACGGATCGTCAATAAGTCCAAGAGCGACTGGGTCGGATGGTGCCCGCAGCCGTCGCCGGCGTTGATGACCGGAATGCCGACCGCATGGCGGAGCGCTTCGAAATAGGCATCTTCGTGATGGCGGATGACAACGGCATCGACGCCGATCGCTTCAAGCGTCTTGACCGTATCGTACAGCGTCTCCCCTTTTTGCACGCTTGATCGTTCCGGATCAAACGGAATCACGTGAAGCCCAAGTTTCCGTTCCGCCATCTCGAAGCTGCATTTCGTGCGCGTGCTCGGTTCGAAAAACAAGTTGGCGACGTACATCGGCGCCGCCGGGCGCCAGATGCGCCCGCTGCGGAACGCTTCCGCTTCATCGAGCAAACGGTTGATTTCATCAAGCGGCAGTTCGCTTAACGTGAAAAGATGGGTCATTGGTCTCTCTCCCTTTTCTTTTTTACAAAAAAACACCTTGCCGATGAGGCAAGGTGTGACGATCGGCGCATGAGAGGCCCGGTGGATAGACTCCGCCCCCAGCGCGCCTGTTTTCACACCTTTTTAAGCCTCGCGGGACTTAATTAAAAGGTGTTTGTCTATTTGATTTAGGCCACATGGTCGCTGCTTTTTTCATCTTCAAATAAGTTTTCCGCTGCCTGCGGACGCCCCGGTAAAATCAAGTTGAGGAGGACGCCGACAATGGCCGAGAGCGCCATGCCGGTGATTTGGAAGCTGTCGCTGATTTTCAGCACCGCACCGCCGATGCCGATGACCAAGATGACCGAGGCGATGACCAAGTTGCGCGTCTCGCCGAAATCGATGCGGCTGTCCACCAACATCCGCAATCCGGACGAGGCGATGATGCCAAACAACAGGATCGACACGCCGCCCATGACCGGCGTCGGAATCGAGCTGATGAGTGCGGTGATTTTGCCGACGAAACCGAAGGCGATGGCGATCACCGCCGCGCCGGCGAGCACGTAGACGCTATAAACGCGCGTAATCGCGAGCACGCCGATGTTCTCCCCATACGTCGTTTTCGGCGGGCCGCCGAGCAAGGCGGAAATCATCGTCGCCGTTCCGTCCCCTAAAATCGAGCGGTGCAGCCCCGGCTTTTGAATGAGGTCGCGGCCGACGACTTTGCTTAACACAAGCTGGTGGCCGATATGTTCGGACAAGGTGACGATTGCCACCGGCACCATGAGCATGACGATCTCCCACGTGATGCGCACCGGATAATCGGCAAACGGAATCAAGAAATCCGGCCACTCGAACCATTTGGCAGCCGCTATTTTTGATAAATCGACGAGCCCGACGGCGAGGGCATAGACGTAGCCGACAATGATGCCGACAAGCACCGGAATCAAGCTCAACATGCCGCGCGCGAGCACCGAGCAAATGATCGTCGCCGCGAGCGTCACGAGCGCCACCGAGAAATGAAGCAGGCTGTATTTGCCGTCCGGGCCGTTCATCGCCATCCCGACCGCCGTGCCGGCCAGGCCGAGGCCGATGACGATGATGACCGGGCCGACCACAACCGGCGGCAGCATCTTCATCACCCAGCGGTAACCGGCTTTTTTAATGATCAAGGCGACAATCCCGTACACCAGTCCGGCAAGAAAGCTGCCGATCATCGCCGCCCCCGGGCCGCCGGCCGTTTTCGCCGCGATGATCGGGGCGATGTAGGCGAACGAGGAGCCAAGATACGCCGGCACTTGCCATTTCGTGATCAGCAAAAACGCCAATGTGCCAAGTCCGCTTGTCAACAAGGCGATCGATGGATCCAATCCGACTAAGTACGGCACTAAAATCGTGGCGCCAAACATGGCGAACAAATGCTGCAAGCTTAACGTCACCCATTGCCCGGCCGTCGGGCGCTCGTGAATATCCAACACCGGTTTGTTCATCTTTCGCCTCTCCTTTCGCCAAATGAGCGAATTTCGTTTTTTAGTGTGCACAAAAACACCCTCTTTGCCCATGAAGGCGCAAAGAGGGTGCAGAAACAGCCGAAACCATTCCGCCCCTTTTGCAGCCTCACGGGACTGCGCTTAAAAGGGAGCTGTTTTATTTTTCATGAATCGACACTTGGTCAACGCCGTCCACTTCGGAAAGCTCCACGACGATCAGCTCCGCGCTTGATGTCGGCACGTTTTTGCCGACGAAATCGGCGCGGATCGGAAGCTCCCGATGCCCGCGGTCAACGAGCACGGCGAGCTGGATGCGCGCCGGGCGGCCCAAATCCATGACCGCATCCATCGCCGCCCGCACCGTCCGGCCGGTAAAGAGCACATCGTCGACTAAAATCACTTTCCGCTCGCTCACCGGAAACGGCACGTTCGTTCCTTTGACGAGCGGCTCATGATCATCCGTTTTCACCGTCAGATCATCGCGATAAAGCGTAATATCGAGCTCGCCGACCGGAACAGCCGCTCCTTCAATTTGTTCGATCCGCTCCGCCAATCGGCGCGCCAAGTAAATGCCGCGCGTTTTGATGCCGACCAATACGCAATTCTCAATGCCTTTGTTCCGTTCGATGATTTCGTGGGCGATGCGCGTCAAGGCGCGGCGAATCGCCTGTTCATCCATCACAACCGCCTTTTGCATTCCATCCACCTCCCAACAGCGCATGCGCACCGCGGCCAGCGCGTTTCCGCAGGCGGACCGCCAACAGAGGCCAGAGGCCGTTCCCGCCTGTTTTCATAAAAAAATCCTCCGCCTGTGAAGCGGGGGATGGCTTGCTGCAGCCAAACAAGATGGGCATACGCCGACCTTCTTTGTCATTCCGACCCCTTTTCAGCCTCACAGGACTGAACTTAAAGGTTCCTGTTCACCTGTTTTCATTGTAAAGGGGGCGTGTTCGTTTGTCAATCGTTTTTTCGCAGCCAGTCAAGCAGTTCGGCAAACTCCGGCGGCAGCGGCGCGTCAAATTCCAAATACTCGCCGCTTCTTGGATGACGGAAGCCAAGCACCCCGGCGTGAAGCGCCTGACCGTCGATCGCGAGCGTTTTTTTCGGCCCGTATTGCGGGTCGCCGGCAAGCGGGTAGCCGATATATTTCATATGGACGCGAATTTGGTGCGTCCGTCCGGTTTCAAGTTGACACTCCACATATGTATAGTGGCGAAACCGCTCGAGCACGCGGAAATGGGTGACCGCTTCCTTCCCGTTTTCTTCGGTGACGGCCATTTTTTTTCGGTCGCGTTTGTCGCGGCCGATCGGCGCGTCGATCGTCCCGTAATCGTGGGGAATGACGCCGTGGACGATCGCCTTGTAGCGGCGCGTCACCGTTTTGTTCACCAGCTGCTCGACGAGCGAGCGGTGGGCGGCGTCGTTTTTCGCCACCATCAACAGCCCTGATGTATCTTTGTCAATCCGATGGACGATGCCCGGGCGAAGCACGCCGTTGATCCCGGACAAGTCGCGGCAATGGGCGAGAAGCGCGTTCACAAGGGTGCCGCGCATATGCCCGGGCGCCGGATGGACGACCATGCCGCGCGGTTTGTTGACGACAAGGACGTCTTCGTCTTCGTAATAAATGTCAAGCGGAATCGGCTCCGGCTCGACCTCGAGCGGCTCCGGCTCCGGCGGTGAAACGGCGACGGCGTCGCCCGCCTCGCATTTGTAGTTCGCCTTGACCGTCTCGCCATTGACGGTCACAAGCCCGCTTTTGATCCATTGCTGCACTTGCGAACGCGACCATCCCTCATTAAGCGCCGCGATCACTTTATCGATCCGTTCGCCGTCATATTCGTCTTCAATGTGAAACGTGATCGTGTCCATCTACTCATTCCCTTTCTCTGGTGTCGCGAAAAAAAACATATGAACAAACAGCAAGATGACGCCGACCGTCAGCGCCGAATCGGCGACATTGAACACCGGAAAGCTGTACGTGCCGATATACGTATGGATAAAGTCAACCACTTCTTTCCGGAACACACGGTCAATGAAGTTGCCGACCGCCCCGCCGAGCATCAGCCCAAGCCCCACGCCCGCCAAGCGCTCAGAAGGGTTCAAGCGGCGGATGTAAATTACGATCGCCGCCACGACGATGACTGTAACCAAATAAAAGAGCCAAAACTGCCCTTCTAGCATGCCCCAGGCCGCGCCGCGGTTGCGGTGCGACGTAATGTAGAGCACATTGTCAATGATCGGGATGCTTTCCCCAAGCCGCATATAGCGGACGACAAGCCATTTCGTCCATTGATCGAGGATGATGACCGCCGCCGCCAACAAATAGTACATCACCGTGCCGGTCCCCCCACGTTTCGAAGTCATTCTTTCAGCATTGTACCATACTTCGCCATGGCAAACAAATGAGCGGCAAGGCCGCCCTAAGGCAGCCTGCCGCTTTTCGTTACGCTGAATAATGTTCATGCACGATATGTGCGCAGCGCGGGCAGAGCGTCGGGTGGGACGGATCTTGTCCGACGTCCGGGGTCACCGTCCAGCACCGTTCGCACGTCTCGCCTTCCGCCGGGCGTACGATGACGGCCACATGGCTGAGCCGCTCGGCTTCGGCCGGTGCGGCGTCATACGGCTCATCGGCGATCGAAAACGCGGAAACGATAAGGAGTTGGCGCAAATCTTCACCGATTGACGCCAAAAGCTTGCGCGCCTCGTCTTTCGGGTAGACGATAATGCTCGCGGTCAGCGATTTGCCGATCACTTTTTCGTTGCGCGCGTTCTCGAGCGCTTTTAACATGTCATCGCGCACGTCCATAAACGCATCCCATTTCGCCACAAGCGCTTCTTCGCCGTCGATCGCGACCGGCTCCGGCATATCGGTGAGCTGGACGCTCTCGACGTTTTCTCTGCGATTCGGAATGTGCTCCCATACTTCATCGGCGGTATGCGGCAAAATCGGCGCGATCAGCTTCGCCAGCGCGACAACCGTCTCATACAGCACCGTCTGCACGGCGCGGCGGGTGCGGGAGTCAGCCGCTTCGATGTACAAAATGTCTTTCGCCATATCTAAGTAAAACGCGCTCAGCTCGACGGTGCAGAAATGGTTCACCTCATGGTAAACGGCGGCGAAATCGTAGCTGTCATAGGCCTTTTTCACTTTGGCGATCAGCTTATTCAATTTCGCCAACATGTAGCGGTCGACTTCGCCAAGTTCCCCAACCGGCACGGCGTTTTGGTTTGGGTCGAAATCAAACAAATTGCCGAGCATGAACCGGAACGTGTTGCGGATTTTCCGGTACACTTCCGATACTTGTTTCAAAATTTGATCGGAAATGCGCACGTCAGCTTGGTAGTCAACCGAAGCGACCCAAAGCCGCAAAATGTCGGCGCCAAGCTGCTCCATCACTTTCGCCGGCACGACAACGTTGCCGAGCGACTTGCTCATTTTCCGCCCTTCGCCGTCCAAGACAAAGCCGTGGCTCAACACGCCTTTGTACGGCGCCTTGCCGGTGACGGCGACCGCCGTGGAAAGCGATGAGTTGAACCAGCCCCGGTATTGGTCAGAGCCTTCCAAGTACAAATCAGCCGGGCGCACAAGGTCGTCACGCTCAACCAACACAGCTTGGTGCGACGAACCGGAGTCAAACCAAACGTCCATGATGTCTGTCTCTTTCGTAAAGAGGCCGTTCGGGCTTGACGGGTGGGTGAACCCTTCCGGAAGCAAGTCTTTCGCCTCGCGCTCAAACCAGACGTTCGACCCGTATTGGCGGAACAAGTTCGACACATGCTCGATCGTCTCATCGGTGATGATCGGCTCTCCGTTTTCGCCGTAAAAGACCGGAATCGGCACGCCCCAGGCGCGCTGGCGGGAAATGCACCAGTCGCCGCGGTCGCGCACCATGTTGTGGATGCGGATTTCCCCCCACTCCGGAATCCATGTCGTTTCTTTGATCGCTTGAAGCAGCTCGTTGCGGATTTTATCGATCGACGCAAACCATTGCGTCGTCGCCCGGAAAATCGTCGGCTGCTTCGTCCGCCAATCGTGCGGATACGAGTGGGTGATAAACCCGAGCTTCAGCAAGGCGCCAGCTTCTTCAAGCTTTTGTGTAATCGCCTTGTTGGCGTCTTCGTAAAACATCCCGGCAAATCCCGGCGCTTCTTCGGTCATATAGCCGCGCTCGTCGACCGGGCAAAGAACCGGAAGCCCATATTTTTGCCCGACAAGGAAGTCGTCTTCCCCATGGCCCGGCGCCGTATGGACGCAGCCCGTACCGGCGTCGGTCGTGACGTGCTCGCCGCACACAACAAGCGAGTCGCGCTCATAAAACGGATGTCTCGCCACGACGTATTCAAGCTCGTTTCCTTTGATCGTTTTGACGGCCGACCATGCGTCCCAGCCGACTTCCTTCGCCACCGATTCCGCCAAGGCGGCAGCGACGACATACCGTTTTCCGCCGGCCTCGACAACGTGGTAATCCAAATCCGGATGAACGGCGATCGCCAAGTTGGCCGGAATCGTCCATGGCGTCGTCGTCCAAATGACAATCCGCACGTCGCCTTCAAGCACGCCTTTGCCGTCTTTCACCGGAAAGGCGACATAAATGGACGGCGAACGCTTGTCTTTGTATTCGATTTCCGCTTCAGCAAGCGCCGATTCGCTCGACGGCGACCAATAGACCGGCTTCATCCCTTTATAGATGAGCCCTTTTTTCGCCATTTCGCCAAACACTTTAATTTGCTGGGCTTCATACTCCGGTTTGAGGGTGATATACGGGTTGTCCCAGTCGCCGCGCACGCCGAGCCGCTTGAACTGCCGGCGTTGGTTGTCAATTTGCTCGTACGCGTATTGCTCGCACAACTTGCGGAACTCGGCGACGCTCATCGATTTGCGATCGACGCCTTGTTTCGTGAGCGCCGTTTCGATCGGCAAGCCGTGCGTGTCCCAGCCCGGCACGTACGGGGCGCAATAGCCGCTCATCGATCTATAGCGGACGATGATATCTTTTAAAATTTTGTTTAACGCATGCCCCATATGAATATCCCCGTTGGCGTACGGCGGGCCGTCATGCAGGACAAACAACGGACGCCCTTTCGTCCGCTCCTGCACTTTCCGGTAAATGTCCATCTCTTCCCATTTTTTTTGCATCTCCGGTTCCCGCTTCGGCAAGTTGCCGCGCATCGGGAAATCGGTTTGCGGCATGAGCAGTGTCTCTTTGTAGTCCATCTTCGCTCCTCCTCGATCATCTCAAATAAAAAACCGTTCTCTCCCGGCAAGGGACGAGAACGGTCTCGCGGTACCACCCTTTTTGGCCATGCCCAAAACGCACAGCCCACTTTTCATTCGTAACGGGAATGACGCGCCATGGCCTACTCGTCGCTTCGGCATGGAACTCCAGGGTGATGTTCACTCTTGCGCCGATGCCGGGCTTCCACCGTCCCCGGCTCGCTGCGATCGGCCGTTCAAGAGCTACTGTCCCTTTCATCGTCGCTCGCTTGTTTTCGAATCGTTTCAGCAAAAAGCCAACCGGCACAAGGCGGTTAGCAGCACGATTTTTTGCCATTTATTATAAATGAAGCCTTCCGCCTTCGTCAAGGCTGGGACAGCGGCTCTTTCGCCTCTTCTTCGAGATCGGGCGTCTCGTATTCCATCAAATCGTCCCAGTCGCGGCTGTTGATCATATCGAGCTGCGCCTCGACGAGCATGCGGAAGCGGGCGCGGAACACTTTCGACTGCCGTTTCAATTCCTCGATTTCCAGGGCGATCTTCCGCGATTTGGCCAACGCATCACCGATGATGCGCTCCGCGTTTTTCTCCGCTTCTTTAATGATCAGCTTCGCCTCTTTTTGCGCGTTGCGCTTCACTTCTTCCGCCGTTTCTTGGGCGACAAGAATCGATTTGTTCAACGTTTCCTCAATGTTGGCAAAGTAGTTCAGCTTTTCCGTCAGCTCCGCGACTTTTTCTTCGAGCTGCCGTTTTTCACGGATGAGCATTTCGTAGTCTTTAATGACTTGATCGAGAAACTCGTTCACTTCATCTTCATCATACCCGCGAAATCCGCGGCTGAATTCTTTGTTGTGAATATCCAATGGCGTTAACGGCACAATGGCCACCTCCGTCTCCATCGTTCCTTTTCTTCCTTCATTCGACACGATTTCCCCATTTCCTGCTGCGATTCGATTATTTTTGACGGCCCAACCGGATGCGCCAGCGTTCTTTTTTTGTCATCCCCTCGACGGAAAACAGCTTGCAGCGGCCAAACCCACGCGCGGAGAGAACGTCGCCCGGCCCGCATAGAAAATCGGGCTTGTCCACCACCTTCCAGTTCACTTTGACGAGCCCGCTTTCGATGAGCGCCTTCGCTCTCTCGCGCGCGAGGCGGAACGCTTGGGCGAGCACGGCATCGAGCCGCAGCGAAGAGACGGTCGCTGTCTCCTCTTGCCACGCGTCTTCGAGCGGAATGGCGGCGGAAAGCGGCAGCTGCTCCAGCGACACCGGCGCCTTGCCGATCGCCCCCAGATGAAGGCGGACGTAGTCGGCCACTTCCGCTGCGGTGAAAAACTGAATTTCCCCGCCCATGACGAGAATGTCACCGAACTTTCCGCGCCGCAAGCCGAGCGACATGAGCGCCCCTAATACATCGCGGTGTTCAAGGGAAACGAATTTGCCCGGGTAGCGGACGGCGAACAAGGCGATGTCATACTCGCCCTCATCCGCTTCGAAATACGGCGGATACAAAAGCGCCCGCTTCCGCTCGACAAACGGAGCGCCGCCAAAAAAAGACACGCGCACATCTCCATCGCTGCCGACGACGCTTTGGACGATTTGCTGTTCGCGCGGATCAAGAAAATCGGTCAGCTTCGGAGCGTACTGACGGCCCACCGTTTCCTTCCACTCGAGCACTTGATCAATGAATTGGTGTTCCTCTTTGCGAAAATGCTGGTACAATTCCATTCCCGTTCACCCCGTATTTATAAAGAAAGGAACCCGCAATGGGTTCCTCCCGATGAGTGCCGCCCATTGATCTTTATTGTCGGATCGCAGCGGACGCCGCCAGCGCACAAAACGGGGGCTAAAACTGCGCTTCAAGGATATCAAACAACGCATACAGCCCTCTTGTCGCAAATTCAAGGACAATAAAGGCGATGATCGGAGAGATGTCAATGATGCCAAGCGGCGGAATGACGCGCCGAAACGGTTCCAAATACGGCTCGCAAATGGCGGCAAGCATTTGTCCGAACCGCGTTTCGCGCGCATTCGGAAACCAAGACATCAAAATGTAAATGATCAAAGCGTACGAGTATACTTGAATCAAGGTCGTTAAAAACGTAAGCACATAATCCAACGGCTACCACCTCTTTATCGGTCTGTCATCCTCGCCGTCAAGCGAAATCGCGCCGCTGACGTCGACGTTGTCCGGGGTGCACAAAAAAATTTTCGTGCCAACTTGCTGAATGTCGCCGCCAATGGCGTACACCGTGCCGCTTAAAAAGTCGACGATCCGCTTCGCCTGCTCATGTTGGATACGCTGCAAATTGACGATGACCGCCCGTCTGCTTTTTAAATGGTCGGCAATCTCTTGCGCCTCAGCGTACACCCGCGGCTCGGCGAGCACGACTTTCGCCGATTTTTGCACGCTTTGCAAACTGACGACATTCGTCTTGCTTGCCGGCTTCAACGGCGGCGCTTCCTCTTCCGACTGCGGCGCTTCATATTCTTCTTCATAGTCTTCGTAGTCTTCTTCTAAAAAATAATCGCGAAATTTTTTCATCAATCCCACCGGTCTCACCTCCTACAATGATCCGACAAGCGCGCTGCCGATGCGTACAAACGTCGCCCCCTCCTCGATGGCGATCTCGTAATCGTTTGACATGCCCATCGACAGCTCGGTACATGGCGCATGGGCCAACCTTAGCGCCTGAACGCGTTCTTTCAGCGCCCGCAATTGACGGAAGCAGGTCCGCAATACGGCTTCATCCTCTATATGCGGCGCCATTGTCATCAATCCGACGACCTCAATGTGCGAAAACGAGCGGAGCTGTTCGATGAACGGGACGGTCTCGTCAGGGGAGAGGCCGTGTTTGGTCGCTTCCCCAGATACATTCACTTGCACAAAACATTTGACCGGCCGCACCGCCCGCTTTTCAATTTCCTTCGCCAGTGACAGGCGATCAAGCGAATGGATGTAATCGACTTTATCGATAATCTCCTTTACTTTACGCGACTGGAGCGTCCCGATAAAATGCCACACCGCCCGATCCCCGATCCGTTCGTACTTTTCAAGCAGTTGGCCAGCGCGGTTTTCGCCAAGATCGGCAATGCCGGCGTCAAGCACATGAAGCGCCCTTTCAGCATCAATATATTTCGTAACAGCAACGATGCGTACGTCGGCCGGATTGCGGCCGGCGCGGGCGCAAGCCGCCTCGATGCGCTGACGGACAGCGGCCAAATTGTCGCGTACGGTCATGCTGTTTCCTCCCTTCGGCCGATAAACGTCAACATTCGCCCTGTCGTCCCACGGTCGCGACGGTGGGAAAAAAACAACGTTTCCTCACAGCTTGTACAGCGTTCTGACACGTAAATATGGCGGTCCGGAACGCCGGCGGCTGCAAGTTGCAGCCGGTTGGCCTCCTTTAAATCAAGCGCATACTGCCCTTCGCTTGTTTCGCGCCATGGCAACGGGCTGCCGGCAGGAAGGGTCGGACGCAAACCGTCAATCACCCGGTCATCGACCGTGTAACAGCACGGGCCAATGGCCGGTCCAATCGCCACATAGATATCAGACGGAGCAATTTGTTCGCGTTCCTGCCAAAGCCGCACCATGTTTCGGGCGATGCCGCCCGCCGTCCCCCGCCAACCGGCATGGGCAAGACCGACCAATCCCGCCGATGGCGCCATAAAATAGACAGGCACACAATCGGCAAAACAAAGGGCGAGCAATATCCCCGTCTCGTCCGTATACAACCCGTCAGCCCCCCGGATCGCTGCAGCCAAATCATGCGCCCCGCTTCCCCGGTCGCCTTTCGTGACTTTCTGAATCACGGCGCCGTGCACTTGTTCACAGCACACCCAATGATCAAGGGGAAAAGAGAGCCACTCGGCGAGGCGGCGACGGTTGTTGACGACGGCCGTGCGGTCGTCGCCAACATGCAGCCCCATGTTCAGCGAGGCGAACGGTCCTTTGCTTTCCCCGCCTTGTTTCGTTGTCAATCCGGCGACCGCTCCGGCAAACGGGGGCGCCCCACAGCCGAGCCATCCACAGGCCGTTTGTTGAAAAATATCCGGCATTCACGTCAACCTCACGCTTTTTGTAGATTTTTATCACTTTTTTTCCTATTTTATCATAGTTTGTTTGTTCATGATAACCTTTATTTGCGATTTTGTCGAAACATTAGCGGCATAGCACCACCCTTGGCTTCAGTCCGTATCGTAAAGGCGGACTAAAATGACATCCGCTCCGATTTTGACAATGTTTTGCCACGGAATGACGACCGCTTCTTCACGCCCGAACAGTCCGAGCACCTTTCCGGAGCCTAAAATAATGAGCGACCGAATTTTGCCTGTATCAAGGTCAATGTCAATATCCCCGATATTGCCGAGCTTTTTCCCATTGGCCACATTGACGACATCTTTCGTCTGAAACTCGGAAATTCTCATCACGGTTCATTCCCCCGCCTTTCCTCTCCTCTTTTTCATCTATATGACGCCGCCAAATCGGTTATGTAACAAAGAAAAAAGGCTGCCCCGGCAGCCGCTTACACTTGAATGTTTTTATTCATTTGCCGAATTGCGGCTTTTTCGAGCCGCGATACTTGCGCTTGGGAAATACCGATTTCCTCGGCAACCTCCATTTGTGTTTTCCCTTGGAAAAATCGTTTGCGGATGATCATTTTTTCCCGCTCATTCAGCCGCCGCAACCCTTCTTTTAAGGCGATTTCTTCAATCCATTGGCTGTCGCGGTTGCGCTCGTCGCTCAGTTGATCCATCACATAAATCGGATCGCCGCCGTCATTGTAAATCGGCTCAAATAAGGAAACTGGATCTTGAATGGCATCAAGGGCAAACACAACTTCCTCGTGGGCGACGCCGAGTTCCCGCGCAATCTCCTCTGTCGACGGCTCTTTCGCCGTCTCGCTCATGAGCCGTTCCCGCACTTGCAGCGCTTTGTAAGCGATGTCGCGCAGCGAGCGCGAGACGCGAATCGGATTGTTGTCGCGCAAATAGCGGCGGATTTCTCCGATGATCATCGGCACCGCGTAGGTGGAAAACTTGACATTTTGATTCAAATCAAAATTATCAATCGATTTCATAAGTCCGATGCAACCGACTTGAAACAAATCATCAACAAACTCGCCGCGGTTGTTAAAGCGTTGGATGACGCTCAACACGAGGCGCAAGTTGCCGTTTACTAATTTTTCCCTCGCCTCCAAATCCCCTTCCTGCATCCGCTGAAACAATTCACGCATTTCTTCGTTTTTGAGGACGGGAAGTTTCGAAGTGTCCACGCCGCAAATCTCGACTTTGTTCCTCGTCAAGTTGTTCCCTCCCATCAGGAGATGCTAAGTCGTCAGTTTTCAGTATCTCCTTGGGAGGGAAAAATATGCACAGCCTGTCCGGACCGAAAAAAGCGGCGGAGCATCCGTCCCCGCCGCCGACTACATCATTTTATTGAATTCTTTACGCAACCGTTTAATGATCCGCTTTTCGAGCCGCGATATGTACGATTGCGAAATGCCGAGCAAATCGGCGACATCTTTTTGCGTTTTTTCTTCGCCGCCGGAAAGGCCAAAACGCAGTTCCATAATTTGCTTTTCGCGGTCGCTCAGCTGGCGCAAGGCATTCAGCAACAGACGCCGGTCGACGTCCGCTTCCAAGTCTTTCGTAATCACGTCGTCATCCGTGCCCAACACATCGGACAGCAGCAACTCATTGCCATCCCAATCGATATTGAGCGGTTCATCAAACGACACTTCCGCCCGCACTTTATTATTGCGGCGCAAATACATCAAAATTTCGTTTTCAATACAGCGTGAGGCGTATGTCGCCAGCTTGATTTTTTTCTCCGGATTGAACGTGTTGACCGCTTTAATGAGACCAATCGTCCCGATGCTGATCAAATCTTCGATATGAATGCCGGTGTTTTCAAACTTGCGCGCGATGTAGACGACAAGGCGCAAGTTGCGCTCAATAAGAAGCGACCGTGCCGTTTCATCGCCGGCGGCCAACCGTTCGATCAGCCGTTCCTCTTCCTCCTTCGTAAGCGGCGGCGGGAGTGCCTCGCTGCCGCCGATATAATAAATCTCATCCGTCTTCAAACCGAGCTTGGCTAAGAGCTTATACAACCAATACATGAAACGAAGTTTCCACTTTTTCATCAAAATCCCCCTTCTAAACGGATAAAACGCGAGTATGATATAGTAACGAACTACGAAGCGGTCAGTTTTCTTCCTGCCTGCACCATTTTCGGATGGACGATGCAGTTATACTCCCCATCGGCTGATAGCGGGTCAGCGCTTAAGGCAACAAGCCCTTGTTTCACCTCAAGCCATTCGTTTTCATACAAAAGCATAATACGGTCCGGCTTGACCGCCGTCATCATTTGCGGGCCGCTCCCGACTGCGCGGTATGGAATGAGGCGGAGGCGATGGGCCCACTGCTCCGGTGGATCGTCAAACGTCATGGCCGCCATGTACATCATCAGCTCCTCCGGCAACACTTCTTTTGCTTTTTCCCGGTCAACAACCATCACCGGCGTTTTCGTTACCGGATCGAACAGCTGGTTGCCGCTGTCGATGAGCCCGCGCAACGCCAGCGGCCGGCCATCCCAAACAACAACGACGTCGATAATATGTTCAAAGCGCAGTTTTTTCTCCCGAATATTTTCGACACGGTGGCGGGAAAACAGCCATAAAACCGGAAAACCAGCCACGACAAACAGCCAGCTGACCGGGTCGCCCGCCCCGGGAGGCATCATCAACAGTCCTTGCTGAATAGACAGCTGTGATGCGAACAAATAATGGACCGCCAGCATGCCGCCGCCGACCGCGAACGTCGCAAAGTAAAACGCCAGCATGTTCTCGATGATATAGCGCGGCCGCTTAAAGCCAAAAGCAGCGAGCACGATCAAGACCGACACAGCCACTTTCACAAGCGGATGCTGGGCGATGGCAGAAAACGGGGTGAACAACAACACGACAGACAGCGAGCCGATCAACGCCCCAGCCAACAGGCGCCACCAGATGACTGGGCGCTTGAGCATGAGCGCTGCCAGCCAAAGAAGCAACGCGTCAAAACAGACGTTCAGCAGCCAAATCACATCGACGTAAACGACCAAACGGCAAGCCCCTCCCCCGCCCACATTGGCTTTGTCTGAAACAAGTATATAGCACATCATGAGGGAAAGTCTGTCAATCGGTGATGGTGAAAAAAAGGATGTTTTGTCAAAGCGAGGGGAAATGCGGCGGATCCAACAAGCCGCCCGCAAATAAGTGAGACGAAAAGCTTGATTTCAATAAAAAACAGGCATGAACAAGTCCGGTTGTTCATGCCTGTTTTCAGCTTAACGGCGGCGGTTGCGGTTGCGCAAGAAGGCTGGAATGTCAAGCGGATCTTCTGCTTGCCCCGAACGGAGCGCCGCATAGTCTTGCGCCGGCTCTTCGCGCTTTTCCCGTTTCGGCGCCGGCGTCACTTTTGGCACGGTGCTGATGCCGACGCGCGATGGCCGCGGTTGCGAAGCAACGTTTTCGTTAAACCCGGTCGCGATGACCGTGACGACAATTTCGTCTTTTAAATTTTCGTTGATGACCGAGCCGAAAATCATGTTCACTTCCTGATCGGCTGCCGAAGCGACAATGTCTGCCGCTTCCTGTACTTCGTACAAGCTTAAGTTCATCCCGCCGGTGATATTCATGAGCACACCTTGCGCCCCGTCAATGGACGTTTCCAACAGCGGGCTGGAAATCGCCTTTTTCGCTGCCTCTGCAGCCCGGTTTTCGCCGCTCGCCACCCCGATGCCCATCAATGCCGAACCTTTGTTTGACATGATCGTTTTCACGTCAGCAAAATCGAGATTGATGAGCCCCGGCACGGCGATTAAGTCGGAAATGCCTTGCACCCCTTGGCGCAGCACGTTGTCCGCCTCGCGGAACGCCTCAAGCATCGGCGTATTTTTATCGACGATTTCAAGCAACCGGTCGTTCGGAATGACGATGAGCGTATCGACCGCTTCTTTCATGGCGGCGATGCCGCTTGCGGCTTGCGTCGCCCGTTTCCGGCCTTCAAATGTGAACGGACGCGTGACAACGCCGACCGTCAGCGCTCCTAATTCACGCGCGATTTGGGCGATGACCGGCGCCGCTCCCGTGCCGGTGCCGCCGCCCATCCCGGCGGTGACAAACACCATGTCCGCACCGCGGAGCGCTTCTTCAATTTGCTCTTTACTTTCTTCCGCCGCTTTTTTTCCGACCTCCGGGTTGGCGCCTGCACCTAAGCCGCGCGTCAGCTTCGCTCCAATTTGCAATTTCGTCGGCGCCTTCGACAAGTTGAGCGCCTGTGCATCCGTATTGACCGCAATAAACTCCACGCCTTGCACTCCGTGTTCAATCATCCGATTGACGGCGTTGTTGCCGCCGCCTCCGACCCCAATCACCTTGATCGTTGCCAACTGATCGACTGTCGTATCAAACTCCAACATGGTCAAATCCTCCTAAATTTCAATCTCTATTCAAAGAAAGACCCGAAAAATTTCTTGACCTTCTTCCCAAAATGGTCTTCTTTCTTTTTTGGTTTCGGCTGCTGTTTTTGTGCAGGACGCTCGACTGGCTCCGCCGCAACGGCAACCGGGGCCGTTTTTCCTTGCATCTGCGCCTGCCGGTAAGCGAATTTGAGCAAGCCAACGCCGATCGTATACTGCGGGTCTCGCACACCGATATAATCCGGCATGGCGACGCGGACGCTCGTCCCTAAAACGACGTGGGCCAGCTCCAACACCCCTGGCATATTCGCCACACCGCCTGTCAGCACATAGCCGCCGGGAAGGTCGCGAAATCCGAGCCGGCGCACTTCATGCTGAACCATTTGCAAAATTTCCTCCAGCCTCGCTTCGATAATATCGGCGACCTCAAGCTGGCTGAACTGCTGGTGTTGATCGGTGCCCATGATCGGCACAGTGAATACTTCTTCCTCCGAAGCGTAGTCGTAAAATGCATGTCCATGCTTCAGTTTAATTTTTTCGGCGTCGTCTGTTGTCGTGCGCAACCCGATGGCCAAATCTTTTGTAATATGCTCCCCTCCGACTGCCAGAGAGGACACAGCCTGCAGTCCGCCTTGCTCAAAGACGGCGACCGTTGTCGAGCCGCCTCCGAGATCGACAAGTGCGACGCCTAAATGCCGTTCATCATCGGATAACGCGAGTGAACCGGCCGCCAACGGCTGAAGGCAAATATCGCTGATTTCCAAGCCGGCGCGTTCCACGCAGCGAAGGAGATTATGTAAAATCGTCTTCGCTCCGGTCACCATTGTCCCTTCCATTTCCAGACGGACGCCGAGCATGCCGCGGGGGTCGTGGATGCCGTCTAATCCGTCAACGATAAACTGGCGCGGAACGATCCCGATAATTTCCCGATCCGGGGGGATGGAAACCACTTGCGCGGCATCGATGACGCGAGCGACGTCCTCGTCGCCAATTTCGCGGTTGTCGCTGGCAACGGCGACAATGCCATGACAGTCATGAAGTTGAATATGGCTGCCCGCCACCCCAACGACCACGCGGCGGATCGACAGGCCGACCATCCGTTCTGCTTGTTCGACCGCCCGCTTGATCGAGTGCACCGTTTTATCTATATCAACAATCGCCCCTTTTTTGAGCCCTTCCGCTTTTACATTGCCTACCCCGATAATGTTGATCGAGCTGCCTAACATTTCCCCGATGATGACTTTGACGCTCGATGTCCCGACATCCAGGCTAACGACGATTTCATTGCTGCTCATCTTTTGGCATCTGCCTACTAAAAACGCGCCGGTGTCGGCCGACGTTTCAGTAAGCAGCGACACCTCCTTTTTCGGCTGAAGTTTCTCGATCCATCTCTTTGTCTATTTGTCTATGTCTAGTTTATGAATTCCGCAAAAGCACTACATTTGTTTTACTCCATATAATTCAACATGCCAAAAGACTTTCCCTGTCTTTTGCTTAACTTTTTTCGCGATTTTGCCGCCGCTCCGCCCATTCAGTAAGCCAGAGGCGGCGGATGATGGCGATGTTTTGAAAAAGGCGGACACCGAACGCAAACACGGCCGCTAAATACAAGTCTACACCAAGATGTACCCCAAGAAAAGTTAAAGTTGCGGCAAGGATCATGTTGAAAAAAAACCCGGTTATAAATACAGTTTCGTCGTATGTCCGCTGTAAATGGGCGCGCCATCCCCCTATTAATGTATCAAAGGCGGCCAAGATGGCAATCGATAAATAACTGGAATATTCATCGGGGACTTCCCAACCGGCAAGACTGCCGATAGCAAACCCGAGCAATAACCCGAGAAGCGGGAGCCACATGCTACTTCTCCTCCTTGCCGACGCTCGCCGTCTCCATATAGTTCACATCCGGCCGTTCGGTTGATGGTGGAATGACGATTGACGGTTTCGGCTTGGAAATCGAAAGCTCTAGGTTTTCGACGATAAAATCGTCGCGAATCGGGGAAACCGCTAACCCGCTGTACAGCTTGTCCGCATCGGACGCAATCGCCTTCACCTCAACCGGCAGCCCGATTGGACGACGCCCGACTTTCGTCATGCCGTTGATATCGCGAATCGCGGTCCGGTTCGTCAGCCGTTCGCCGCCGATAGCGATTTCCTTTGCCCCATATTTGTTCAACTCGTTCACTAACCGTTGCAGCAGCTCCGGGGACACGGTCGCAGTGACTGGCCCGACGTAGCCGGCTGCCGAGAACGGTGCAATGGTCAGCACGATGCCGCTCCCTTTCACCTCGGTCAGTCCGGCTTCTTCCCTTAGTTCAGCGACGGTCGCCTTGAGCGCCGCCCCGCCGTCTGCCGTCTCCCGCTGCCGATAATAGTGCAATTTCTCCTCGTAATCTTCGAGCTCCTCAAGAAGCTGCTGTTCGAGCTGCTGCTCTTTCGTCAAATCGGCACGCAGTTCCCAAATGTCGCGCGTGTCACGCTCCTCTGAAGGCAGCGTTGTCCGCAGTCCAACTGCAAGCATCACACCAAACACGGCAGCCACGCCGGCAAAAGATAACCGTCTTTTCCATTCCAATACACTTCACCGCTCCTTCCCGTCCTCTTTTTATGGCTTGGGTGCAAATACTGGATCGAGGACGATGGCCTCTTGTTTTTCCACTTTCACATCGACGTGGTCTTCGACAAGTTCGTCGACGACGCCGCCGGGTAGCCCGAGCGCGGACGAGAGCACATCCGGGTCGCCGATCGCCGAAATGACAAACGGAGCGGCATGCTGCGTCCCGTCCACTTCGATGACTGGGCCGTTGCAGACAATGTAAGAGCGATGGGAAATGCGCTGCCCATTAATGGCGACCGCTTCGGCGCCGGAAATAAGCAGCTCATGAACAACTTTCCATACGTGCTGTTCGTGAACGATGTAATCGGTAGCACTCGCTTCAGAGGGGATGTAAGAGGAATCGGAAAGTGTGACTGCTACGCCTTTCCCTTTAACCCTCGCCTTTCCGACATGCATGCGCAGTTGTTCCGCTTCTTTCGCCAATCCGGCTTCGTTCGACTGTTTCTCGGCCAGTTTTTTTTCCCATGCGGCTAATTCATCTTGCTTTTTGACAAGCTGCTGCTTTAACGACCGGTTTTCTTTTTGCAAAGCAATAAGCGCCGAGCGGTACTCGTATTCCTTTTTCCACTCGCTATCGCTCCATTGACGGCGGGGCGCCTCCTCCTTCGCATGCTGGTACGAAAACCCGAGCATGGTGCCGAAGACAAAACAAATAAAAGTAAGGAGGACGCGGCTACGGGCTTGTCGTCTCATCGTCATCCTCCTTTTTCGCCGGTTCGTACGGAACAAAATAGCTGCCCACTTCTAAATGAATGACTCCTTTGACATCCCGGTCGAGCTCGGCGATAATTGCCGGATAATGCGACAGCTTGTCCGCAAAGTTATGAATGGTCGCACTTACCTCATAGCCGTCATTCATATAGACGACGACGCGGTCTTCGTACTCACTGTTTGGCTTGTAGTGGATTTCCGACATGGCGCCGAGCACCGCCGCCGGCAGCTCGGCGAGCTGTCCGGTCATTTCCGCAATAGCATCGCCGTTTTTCCAGCCGACTAATACCGGCGCATCGTTCGGAGCTGTTTTTGTCGCTTCTTGCTTTAACAGCCGCCCGTTTTCGAGCAGCGGGAAAAACGTTTGCCGGTTATATACGTAGGCGATCCGCCGCCATTCACGAACGTGGATGACGATCGCGTTCGGCAGCCGCTTTTCCACTGTGGCCTCCCTAATTTCCGGGTGACGGGCGATTTTCGTCTCCACGCTTTGTTCGTCCACTTTCCAAAAGCTTGTCCGTTTCGTAATGCCGCTCAAGCTGATGATGCGCTCTGCCGGCAAATGACGGTTGCCGCTCACTTCGATATGCTTGACGGCGCTCAGCGGCGATTGGAAATAAAGAACGAACAAGATACACAGAAAAAAGAAGGACAAATACAAAATCAGCCGGCGGTTCGCTTTTTGGCGGCGCCGTTCCTTCAATTTCGGCACGCGGTCCTCAAGAACAACGACCTTTCCTTTTTCCATCGCATTCACCGCTTTCTTGTCCAACGCCCGCATTCTCGCCCATGGACAAAACACGTTGCCGCATTTGAATAAAAACAAACGGCATCCGCTGCCGTTTTTTGTTCTTTGCACTTGTTTTCATTATATCACAAATAGAATACGAGAGAGAGCCTGTTTTTTATCTCATTTGCCGCCACTATTCGACGGCAGAACACACCTAAGGATGACTAGGGCAAACAAAAGCGGCGGATAGCCGCCGCCTGCCCGCGCCTAGTAGCGGGCATGCCTGCTAATATTGAGCAGCACGCCGATCGCCATCAGCATCAGCGTCAGCGAGGACCCGCCGTAGCTCAAAAACGGGAGGGTAATGCCGGTGACCGGCATCAGTCCAGTAACCACGCCGATATTGATCATTACTTGAATAGCGATCATCGAAATGATGCCAAGCGCCAAAAAACTGCCATACAAATCGGGAGCGCCCAGGGCAATGCGCACCCCGCGCCACAGAAGGAGGCTAAACAAAAGAAGGACGAGCGACCCGCCGATAAAACCGAGCTCTTCAGCTAAAATCGCGAAAATAAAATCCGTTTGCGGCTCCGGCAAATAAAAAAACTTTTGCCGGCTTTGCCCGAGCCCAAGGCCGAACAAGCCGCCCGGCCCAATGGCGTATAGCGACTGGATGATTTGGAATCCACTCCCTAACGGATCTTCCCATGGATTTAAAAATGATGTAATCCGTTTGATTCGATATGGAGCCGATAAAACAAGGGCAGCAAACCCGGCCAGCCCTAATACGCCGAGACCGGCAAAATGGCTGAGACGGGCGCCGGCAACAAAAATCATCGTCACACATGTCCCGACCATCACGGTTCCTGTTCCTAGGTCCGGCTGCAGCATAATCATGCCGAAGGCGGCAAACACGAGCGTCAGCGCTGGCAGCAACCCTTGTTTAAACGATGTAATCTTTTTTTGATTCTCGGATAAATATTTGGCTAGAAACGCGATCAACGCCAGCTTCATAAACTCGGACGGCTGAATGGAAAACGCCCCGACGCCAATCCAACTGCGCGACCCGTTGCGCACCATGCCGACGCCCGGGATCAAGACGAGAACAAGCAGCCCGAAACAAACGATGAGCAGCACCTTCGACCAGTCGCGCCACGTCCAATAATCAATGTTCATTACAAAAAACATAGCGATAATGCCAACACCGGCAAACAAAAGCTGGCGCTTGGCAAAGAAAAACGAATCGTTAAACTTGTATTCCGCCCAGATAGCGCTCGCGCTGTACACCATAATAAGCCCGATGGCCAAGAGCGAAAACGTTAAAATAATGAGCAAAAAATCCGGTGCAGACTTTTTCCGCGGCAATGCCCAACACCTCTATTTTGTAAACTAGAGGGAAAGGGCTGTCCCTTTCCCTCTATTTCAACTTATGCACGGCGTTGATAAAAATGTCCCCTCTCTCCTCGAAAGTTTTGTATTGATCCCAGCTGGCGCATGCCGGAGAGAGCAAAATGACATCGCCCGGTTCTGAGAGCTGAAAGGCAACCGGGACAGCCTTTTCCACATTATCGACATATTCGACCATTTCTATTCCCGCTTCGCGGGCCACGCGGCCAATTTTAGCCGCCGTCTGGCCGAACAGCACCACAGCTTTCACCTGTTGCAAGTATGGGAGAAGGGCGTCAAATTCATTGCCGCGGTCAAGTCCGCCGGCCAACAAAATTACCGGTTCACCGTCGAACGCCGAAAGTGCCTTTTGCGTCGCCAACATATTCGTCGCCTTCGAATCGTTATAAAACCGCCGGCCACCGACTTCCGCCACGTATTGAAGCCGATGTTTCACACCGGTAAACGTCATTAACACGCGAACAATCGCCTCATTGCCGGCACCGGCCAGCTTGGCAGCTGCGACCGCCGCTAAAATGTTTTCCAAGTTATGTTGACCGGGAAGAACGATGTCGGCAATCTTGATGACCGGTTCACCGTTCCAATAAATGGCGCCATCTTGAACGTACGCTCCTTCACCAAGCGGCTTCGTCGCCGAAAACAGCACCTTTTGCGCCCGAACAGACGAGGCGATGTTCATCACAAGCGGATCATCCGCATTGACGACGGCGTAATCGCGTTCCGTCTGGTTGCGGAAAATATTCGCCTTCGCCGCCGCGTACGCCTCCTTCGTCCCGTGGTAGTCCAAATGGGCGTCAAAAATGTTGAGCAAAACGGCGATCGCCGGCCGAAATCTGCCGATGCCAGCGAGTTGGAACGAAGACAGTTCGGTGACAAGCCATTGACCCGGTTTCGCTTCCTTTGCCACCTCGCAGGCGACAAGGCCGATATTGCCGGCAAGCAGCGGGTCTTGGCCGTCTGCCTTTATCATCTCGTAAATGAGCGTCGTCGTCGTCGTTTTTCCGTTCGACCCGGTAATGCCGATAAACGGCGCTTCGGAAATGTGATAGGCAAGCTCCACTTCGGTCACGACCGGAAGCCCTTTTTCGAGCGCCTTTTCGACGAGTGGGTTCGTATACGGAATGCCCGGATTTTTCACGACGAGATCAAACGGCTCATCAAGCAGCTCAAGCGGATGGCCGCCGCAAACGACGCGGATGCCGAGCTGCTCCAACTGCTTCGCCTCCGCATTTTCCGCCAACGGCTTTTGATCGTTGGCGACGACCTCAGCCCCTAATTCAACAAGCAGCCGGGCCGCCGCCACCCCGCTTTTCGCCAATCCAATGACAAGCACACGACGATGTTGATAAAAAGGAGTCGGTTTCAATTAAATCCACACCTCGATATAAATTCCTAGCATCGCGAATAAAAGGCCGACAGCCCAAAACGTGACAACAATGCGCCACTCCGACCAACCGACGAGCTCGTAATGGTGATGGAGCGGACTCATACGAAAGACACGCTTGCCAGTCATTTTGAATGAGGCGACTTGAATGATGACCGATAGCGTCTCAATAACAAATACGCCGCCGATGACGACAAGCAGCAGCTCAAGCTTCGTTAAGACCGCGACCGCCGCGATCGCCCCGCCGAGCGCAAGCGAACCGGTATCGCCCATAAACACTTTCGCCGGGTGGGCGTTAAACACTAAAAAGCCGAGCACGGCGCCGACAACGGCCACACAAAACACCGCGACGTCGTACTGGCCTTGATTCCAAGCCAAGACAGCGTAAGCGCCAAAAGCGATCGCCGCCGTCCCTGCCAAAAGCCCGTCAAGCCCATCGGTCAAGTTGACCGCGTTTGAGCCGCCGACGAGCATAAACAAGAGCAGCACCCCGTACGCCCAACCAAGGTCAAATGACCAGTCGGTGCCGGGAATATGTAGCGCCGTCGAAAAACCGCTTTGCCGATAGACAAGAAAGAAAATGACAGCAATGATGAGCTGGCCGACAAATTTTTGCCGGCTTGTCAGTCCAAGATTCCGCTTCATCACGACTTTAATCATGTCGTCCAAAAAGCCGAGCACCCCGTAACCGACCGTTACAAACAACAATAAATATGTTCCCGCCGAAAGGACAGCAAATTTGGCCGTCATCCATACGGTCGTCGCGACGATGGAAAGCAAAATCATGATGCCGCCCATCGTCGGAGTGCCTGATTTTTTTTGGTGCGACTTTGGCCCTTCCTCACGGATGCTTTGCCCAAATTTTAACCGTCGCAAAAACGGGATAAACAGCGGCGACAAAATGACGGTGACCAAAAAGGAAACGGCCATCGCAATGACGATTAGTTGCTCTGGCATGAATCGTCACATCCTTTTGCCCGCCGCGCGCCGAGCCACCGTTTCTGCAATTCGGCGAGCCGCAAGCGGATCGCCTCATCATCCGGAACGTATGTTCCGTCTTTTTCCGGAAACATAAAAGAAAATTCCGTGTCTTCATCGTCCCCGCTTTTCTCTAAATACTGCTCAAGCAACACCGCAGCCGCTTCAAGCGGCGACGGAACGAAAAAGAGCGGAAACTGGTTTGGAATATAGCGGGGCAGCGGATCACCGACCGGCCAAAATGAAGCGATCGCCCCATGCTCAATGGCCGTTTTTAACGTTTCCGCCCCATTTTCAAGCGGAACGAACAACCCTTTTTTCACTTGCTTTGCCGGGTTGACAAATACGGCGTGAAAGCGGATCGTCTCATCGACAATGCCGCGCGCCTCCTCCGCGATTGATTGCACCATTTTATACGTGACCATCATCTTCTCTCCTTCACCGCCGCTCGGGCGACAGCACGATCATCAAAGTCGATCACATCGCCGCCGATGATTTGATACGTTTCATGCCCTTTGCCGGCAATTAACACAACATCTCCTTCTTGCGCCTGCCCAATGGCATAACGGATCGCCTCTTCCCGGTCGGGAATGGTCACATACGTTCCGTCCCCGGCGCTGACGCCGGCCTCCATATCGCGCAAAATTTGCCCCGGATCTTCCGAGCGCGGGTTATCGGAGGTAAAAACAGCGACATCCGCGTAACGCACCGCCGCTTGCGCCATGAGCGGCCGCTTGGTCCGGTCGCGGTCACCGCCGCAGCCGATCACCACATATACGTTTCGCTTCGCAAATTGACGCACCGTTTTCAGCGCGTTTTCTACACTGTCCGGCGTATGGGCATAATCGACGATAATAGTAAAATTTTGCCCCTCATCGACCGTTTCAAACCGCCCCGGCACCGGAGCGACGGCAGCCAAAGCCGTCACAATCGTTTCAAGCGAAAAACCAGAGGCAAGACAGGCAGCTGCAGCGGCGAGAATGTTATAGACGTTAAACAAGCCGACAAGCTTCGTTTCCACCGCTGCCGACCCGTGCGGCGTGCATAGCCGGAACGCCATGCCGGACGGGGTCATGGCAATCTGTTCCGCCGTCACATCGCTTTTCTCGCGAATGCCATATGTGATGACCGGCGCTGCCGTCATATGTTTATAATATTGCGAAACAGGATCATCATGATTGAAAACGGCAAATTTCGGCCGCTGCTCGTCGTAGCGGTTGCCGAGCTGGGCAAACAAAAGCCCTTTGGCGTTCCGGTATTCTTCCATTGTCCCATGATAGTCTAAGTGGTCTTGCGTCAAGTTCGTAAACACGGCGACATCGTAATCACAGCCGTGCACTCGCCCTTGATGGAGGGCATGCGACGACACTTCCATGGCCGCCAACTCCACGCCTTCGTCAACCATCTGTTTAAACGTGCGCTGCAAAACGAGGGACTCCGGTGTTGTATTCACCGCCGGGTAAGAGCGGTCGCCGATTTTCATCCCGACCGTGCCGATGAGCCCAGTTTTCTTGCCGGCCTTTCTCGCAATTTGCTCAATGATATGAGTCGTCGTCGTTTTACCGTTTGTGCCCGTCACTCCGATTAAATGAAGGCGATGAGTCGGGTGACCGTAGAACGCATCCGCTAAAATCGCCATCGCCCGCCGGCTGTCCGATACGAGAACGACCGGCACGTTCACCGAGAGCGGACGCTCGGCTACAATCGCCACCGCCCCGCGCGCCACCGCCTGTTCGGCAAAATTGTGCCCATCGGCGGTAAAGCCTTTCAGACAAAAAAAGAGAGAGCCGGGCGTGACATGGCGCGAGTCCATCTCCAGCGCAACGATGTCTGGGTTGCCTCCACGATGCGCCCAAAAGCCGGGCAAGCGCGACAGCAGCGTTTGTAATTTCATGTTTGCTTCATCCCTTTCGCTTATAAATAGCCCGCCCAACGGTGCGGACAGCGGAAAAAAGGGGCATAACCAACCCGATGAGTCATCGCATCGGCCGCCCCTTGTGCGATCGTTTACTGTCCCTCTGCCGCCTCGTTTTTCGCCAAATAAATGCGAATCGTCGACCCTTCTTTCACTTTCGCCCCTGGCTCTGGGGACTGTTCAACGACCATATCTCCCTCGCCACTAACATCTAATTTTAAGTCAAAAAGTTGTTCTTGCAAATCTTTTTTTGTCAATCCGATTAAGTTCGGCACTTCGATCACTTTCGGATCGTTCCAATCCCGCTCTTTGGCAAGTTGGTCCTTGCGCGGCTTCACATTCATGGCGCGCAGGCTGTCTTCCATCACTTTTCCAACGATCGGAGCGGCAACCGTACCACCAAACTGAACCGTTCCTTTCGGGTTGTCAACCGCAACGTATACAACAAGCTGCGGATCGTCGGCCGGGGCGAAGCCGATGAACGACACAATATGGTTGTTTTGCAAATAGCGGCCTCCTTGCGCTTTTTGTGCCGTCCCGGTTTTTCCACCGACCCGGTATCCTTCGACATACGCCTTTTTCCCTGTTCCTTGGGCGACGACACTTTCAAGTGCATACCGGACTTGTTTCGACGTTTCCTCGGAAATGACGCGCCGTTTCGCCTTTGGCGTATTGCGGCGGACGACTTCGCCTGTTTCCGGGTCGCGCCACTCCTTGGCGATGTATGGAGTGTACAAAACACCTCCATTGATCGCAGCCGATACGGCGGCGACTTGCTGGATCGGCGTCACCGACACCCCTTGACCAAATGCAGTCGTCGCCAGTTCAACCGGCCCGACCCGTTTTAGATCAAACAAAATCCCCGTTCCTTCCCCTTGCAAGTCGATTCCGGTTTTCTCGCCAAACCCAAATTGCTTAATATAATCAAACAACGTTTCCTTTCCGAGCCGTTCGCCCAGCGCCACAAACCCCGGGTTGCACGAGTTCTGCACGACTTCCAAAAACGTTTGCTCCCCATGGCCGCCTTTTTTCCAACAGCGAAGCGTAGCGCCGGCTACTTTGGCATAGCCCGGATCAAAAAAGTGATCTTTGAGCAAATTCACTTTCTCTTCCTCAAGAGCTGCCGCAAGCGTAATGATTTTGAACGTTGACCCCGGCTCATATGTACTCCAAATCGGCAAGTTGCGGTTATAAATTTCAGGAGGAACGTTGCGGTAGTTGGCCGGGTCGAATGTCGGGCGGCTCGCCATCGCCAAAATTTCGCCTGTATTCGGGTTCATGGCGATGGCGATGATGCCGTCCGGATTGTATTTCGCCTCCGCGATATCGAGCTCTCGTTCAATAATCGTCTGGATGCGCGAGTCAATTGTCAACACTAAGTTCAAACCGTCGGTCGGCGGTGTATAGTCATCGGCCATATCGGGCATGCGCCGTCCTTTTGCATCGGAATAAAATTGCACAGAACCGCGCTCTCCGCTTAACTCTTTGTCATAGTACAGCTCAAGCCCGGTGAGCCCCTGATTGTCAATGCCAGTAAAGCCAAGCACATGCGACAAATAGCTGCCAAACGGATAGTAGCGCTTCGTGTCTTCGGCGATATACACCCCGTCCAAGTCGAGCGCATGCACGCTCGCCGCCTTTTCATCAGAAATTTTCCGTCCTTCCTTTAGACGGACGATCGATGTTGCTTGCGTAATTTGCTTATAAATGGATTCGACCGGCGCGCCCAACACAGCGGCCAGCTTTTCGGCCGCTTCCGCCGGATTTTTCACTTGCCGGGGGATGACGTACACCGTCGGGGCGCTCATATTCGTCGCCAACGGGACGCCGTTGCGGTCCAAAATTTCGCCGCGTTTCGGTTCAAACGGGATGTTCCGGCCCCATAGCCCTTTCGCCCGTTCCGCTAACATATCGCCGAGCCAAAATTGGACGTAGCCGAGACGGAGATCGATAACGGCAAAAATGAAAATCCCGATCAAAAACACGATTGTCAACCGCTTGCGCACGGTAACGTACGACACGCGCATATGGCGGAACCTCCTTCGTGATGGGCTCGTTCCACTATATGCTTGTACGCCCCGTTATAGAACGACAAAAATCATTCGTGCGGCTCGTCGTCTTCCCGTTCGGCCGCCTCTTGTTCTTTCTTCGCCGCTGCTTCCTCCCATTGGCGCGGCGGAGCCAGCTCGACAATCAAATAATCCCCTTTGCGCACTTCCGCTCCCGGACGAATGTTTTGGCTGACAACATAACCGGTTCCTTTCGTACTTGGCCGCAGCCCGAGCACGTTGGCGACTTTCATGGCATCTCGCAGCGAAAAGCCGCGCAAATCCGGCATCGTTGCCGCCCCGTCCGTTTTCAGCACGACCCGCTCGCCGGGAAGAAGACGCTCGCCGCCGCGTGGAAGCTGCTGTTCGACATATTTGCCGTTGCCGATGACGACCGGCACATATCCTTTTTCTTTCAGCTGTTCTGCCGCTGCGATGGCCGTCTGGCCGATCAACGAGTCAAGCGCGCGCCGCCCCGCTGTTTCGGGCTCCGCCTGTTTGTCTTCATCCGGTTCAATATGCAAATAGTGCAGACTGCTTTTCATCACTGTCGTAAAAATTTGTGACACCGGCGCCGCCCCGGTTTCAGTAACATCAAGTTGCGGCTGCTGAACAGCCACATACATGACGAGCCGCGGATCATCGGCCGGCGCCATGCCTAAAAACGAAAAAATATAGTTCTCCCGGCCGGTCAAGTAGCCGCCGGCAGCCGACGGAATTTGCGCCGTCCCGGTTTTGCCGGCGACACCGTAGCCATCGATCTGGTACGGGCGGCCGGTGCCGTGTTCCGCGGTGACAACCGTTTCTAAAATGTCGCGCACTTTGCGCGCCGTTTCCGCCGTGACCGGTTCGCCGACGACAGTCGGTTCATGATCAAGAACGACTTTGCCGTTGTCCGGATCGACCGCTTTTTCAATCACATACGGTTTCATCATTTTCCCATCGTTAGCAATCGCGGTTGCCGCTTGAATTTGCTGAATCGGCGTCACCGACGTCCCTTGGCCAAATCCGGTCGTAATCCGTTCGATCGGATAGCGATAGCGGATTTGCCCAACCGCCTCATTCGGCAAATCAATGCCGGTTTTCTGGTCGAAACGGAAGCGATGCAAATATTGCAAAAACCGGTCCTCACCGAGCTTTTCTTTCACTAAAATGGAAAAGGCGACGTTCGATGAACGCTGCACCCCCTCCTCAAACGTGATCGTCCCCCAGCCGACATCGTTATGGTCGCGAATCGTATTGGGCCCGACTTTGTAAGAGCCGGAGCGATACGTTTCCTTGCCGTTATAGACTCCTTCATTGACGGCCGCAGCGAGCGTAAACACTTTCATCGTCGATCCCGGCTCGTACGGATAGGAAATGGCGTCATTTAAAAAGTTCGTAATATCACGTTTGTTTGGGTCGAAACTCGGGCGGGTGGCCATAGCCAAAATTTTTCCTGTTTTCGGATCGGCGACAATGGCGATCATTTTTTTCGGTCTGTACTGCTTCTCGACGCTATTCATGGCATCTTCTAAAAACGTTTGGATTTTTCCATCGATCGTCAAGTAGACGTTCGCCCCATTGTCCGGCTTGACGATATGCTCTTTTGCCGCCGGCAGGCGAAAGCCGTTCACATCGCCGGCAAATGACACATAGCCGTCTTTTTCGCGCAAATAGCGGTCAAGCCATTTTTCCACTCCCATTTTGCCGACTGTTTCGTTTTCCCCGTTTTTTTGCGCATATCCAATGACATGCGAAGCAAACGTGCCGTTTGGATAAAAACGGGCGGTGTCGCGGATAAAGGCGATGCCCGGCAAATCGAGCGCCTCAATTTTCCGCTTCAGCTCAAAGCTGATGTTGCGGCCGTAAGAGCCGAACTCAACTTGCTTCGCCTTTTTCGTTAAAATGCGCTCCATGTCCTCAACATCCATGCCAAGCAACGGCGCCAGCTTTTTCGCTGTTTTTTCCGGGTCGATGACATGGCGCGGATGATCCGGGTCAGTCGTCATCTCGGGATCCAAAATGGCCACGACCGTATAGGAAGGCACATCCTGCGCTAAAATGGTGCCGTTGCGGTCAAAAATCGTCCCGCGCTTCGCTTCGATCGTCCGCGTTTGTTTATGCTGCTGTTCGGCTTTCGCGGCCAACACATGGCCGTCTGCTTTTCCAGTCCATTGCAGCTGGAGAAAACGGGCAAAAAGCAAGAAAAAGAGCAGGCTAAAAATAATAAACAAAACCCCTGCTCCCCGATGGGTGTTGTAATGCTTTTTCATTTCCATCCCCCATCATTCCTGCACGACTTTTACATGATTTTCGTTAAGCGACAACCCGAGCTCCTTCGCCTTTTGCAAAATGCGCTCGTACGCGCTCAGCCGCTGCACTTCAACGTATAGGTCATTATTTTCCTTTTTCTGTTCATCAATGGCCGCCTCCAACTTTTGCACGTCTTTATTGAGCTCATAAATTTGCACTTGGCTTGAGACCATCTGAACTGCCACGTAAAAGGTAAACAGCAAAAACGAGACAACGAGCAGCTTCTCGGCCAACGTGAAACGAAAACGCCGTTTTCGCTGTGGCTGCGGGCTCGGTGGTACAGCCGGACGCTTTTGTTCGCGCACTACTTTGACTGCCAAATCGTTCACAGCTTTCCCCTCCTGTTTCTCCACTCATTCTTTTTCATCATTCACGTCACAGTTTTTCGGCGATGCGAAGTTTGGCCGAACGGGCGCGGTTGTTTCGTTCCAGCTCCTCGTCGGAAGGAACGATCGGCTTTCTTGTAATGATTTTCAGCACGGGGCGGTAGTCATCGGGGAGAACCGGAAGCCCCGGGGGCAATGGCGGGCTCTCGCTTGCTTTTTTCAACGTTTCTTTGCAAATCCGGTCTTCGAGCGAATGAAACGTAATAACGCTCACTCGCCCGCCCGGCGCCAACAGATCGATCGCCTGCTCGAGCGCCTCGCGGAACGCCTCCAGTTCATCATTGACCGCGATGCGAAGCGCCTGGAAAATACGTTTGGCCGGATGTCCGCCGCTGCGGCGCGCCGGGGCCGGGATCGCCGCTTTAATCACCTCAACGAGCTCCCCGGTCGTTTCGATCGGCTTTTTGCGGCGCATCTCCTCGATTTTGCGCGCCACCTGTTTCGAAAACTTTTCTTCGCCGTAACGGAAAAAAATGCGGACAAGCTCCTCATATGACCAGCAGTTGACGATCTCCGCCGCCGTAAGCCGCTGTTTGCGGTCCATCCGCATGTCAAGCGGCGCGTCATGCTGATAGCTGAAGCCGCGTTCCGGCTCGTCGAGCTGCGGGGAAGAAACGCCTAAGTCAAACACTATACCATCAACAGTATCGATGCCAAGGGCTGAAAGCTCCTCGCGCAAAAACCGGAAATTCCGATTTATGAACCGCACTTGTTCGCCGTAACGGGCGAGCCGCTTGCGCGCGTGCAAAATGGCGGCCTCGTCCTGGTCAAACGCAAACAGTTTCCCTTTTTCCGAGAGACGGGAAAGCAAATATTCGCTATGGCCGCCTCCGCCTAACGTACAATCGACATAGACACCGTCCGGGCGGACGTTTAACCCATCGATCGCTTCCTTTAACAACACGGTTGTATGTTCAAACACATGTCCACCACCTTTGCTGCTTCCGCACGCACTTGCATCGGCCAGTGGCCGCTCCCTTATTATATCGCAAAGACGAACAAAATTTTAGCTTTTTTTGTAAAAAAACGTCCCTTTTTGTTTATTTTTGTCGGATGAAACCAATCATAGCCAAAATGGCGGGATCACTCCTTTACTTTTATTTCCATTCGTTTTGCGTTGTTTTTTTACTATTCATTTCAAGAAAAAAAAATCCTGCTTGAAACAGGATTTTTCTTTTCGACTTTTTCTTTGAAAAAGCCTTACATATATACAATTTTATGCATCCCGTTTTCCGGGGCGCCGATCGCTGAAAGTTTTTCTACAAAATCAAATCCGTAACGGTTCACATAGTAAAACACATTCCAAACCCGCTCCTGGGGCGCACCGTTCGGCCGTAGAGCCGTTTCCACGCGCCAAAATTTTCGCCATTCGGCCTCATGTTTACGCAGCAGCGCCCGCTGTAACGTTTGCTGAAGAAACTCGATTTGTGACTGAATGATGGCGGCATTTTTCGCCACCAATCCTTCCAATCCGCGGTCAATTTCCATGCCAAGCGCGCGCAGCGGCCGGTGCGCCGCTTCGATGTCGGCTTTCGCCTTGGCAAACGCCTCAGCCAGTGGAACTTCAGCCGTCTCCTTGCGCCATTGCTCCCTGGCCTCCTCGAGCCGTCCAGACAATACATCAGCCGCCTCAAGACCAATATCGGCCAGATCGGTTTGCAGCGAGCGGCTGACGATCGTCGCCTGCAAGCGCGGCACAACCGGCGGCACTTCCATCCCAAACAGGGAGAACACCTCTTTCAACTCTGCCCAATAGGCAATTTCCCCAGGACCGGCAATAAAGGCGAGCGTTGGCAGCAAATATTCTTGCATGAGCGGGCGGGTGACGACATTGTTGCTTAAACAGGCCGGCTTCGTTTCAGCGAGTTCGAGCAGCTCTTGCTTTGTGAAGGCGATATTCCCGGCCTTATTGCGAAACACCCTCCGCCCCGCATCATAGTGCAAAAGAGAGCGCTCATAGCCGTCGTAATAAAACAAGTTGGCCGCATCCGGCGCGATCTCGATAAGCGGCGTATATCCGAGCGCCCGCAGCGTCTCTTGCTGAGCCAGCACGGCTGATGTCACATCGCGATGACGGTCAATGAGCGCGGCGAAAAAACGGCGCTCAAGCGGGCGCACCGCCGCATCGCCGGCGTTGAGAACGACTAAACCGTCATTGGCAAACAGGCGCAGGACAATCGCGGCAAAAAAGTCGACAAACGTGCGGGAATCGTCTAGGCACGCTGTGAGAAATGAGAGCAGTTCATTCGTTATGTCCGTTTCCCCGTATGTTTTGACGACGCGCTCAACCCATGCGCCAGCGAGCTCGCGATCAAGCGGCACATCGGTGGCCATTCGCTTTTCGTTCAGCCTGTGCGGATACGCCGCTTTTTTCACTTCGCCGTCCTCGACAACATATACATGGTCAACCTCGGCGATGTCGTGGTCTTCGCCGGCGATCCAAAACAGCGGCACGACGGGTACGCCAAGTTTTCGTTCCTGCTCTTTGGCAAGCTGGATGATCGTAATGATTTTATAAATCGTATAAAGCGGCCCGGTCAGCAGTCCGGCTTGCTGCCCGCCGACGATCACAACACTGTTTTCATCGCGCAGCTTATCGATATTGTTCATCGTCGCCGCGCTGGCGGAAAAACGGCGATGATAGGCGGACAAGTAATCGGCAAGCGCGCGCCGGTCATACGTTTTTCCTTGCACATGGGACAGCCGCCGGCGAAACGCATCATCATCTGCCCGGACATAGGCAAACCCCTTCTCAGCCGGAAATGCACCGGTTATGTAATCAGCAGCCAGCTTCGTTGCCGCCGGCAGCGGAACTTCGCGAACTTCCATGGCGAAAACTCCCTTTCCTATGTATTCTTTCATGAGTATAGCACGTTCGGTATAAAGAGAGAAAAATCATTGCTCAAAGGTTGGCGGCGACGCGCGCCACCATGCCGTATACGAGCAGCCCGGCATAAAGGAAAGCAAAAATGAGAAAACTCGCCCGCCAAAATAAGCGGAACACTGCCGCCGGGCGAAAATCTATCTTTTTCCGCCAATAGCCGAGCGCGATGGCGGTGTGCAGACCGAGCAAAAAGAGAAGGAGATGAACCAAATACGATTTTCCGAACAACACAGCCAGCAAAAAATAGACAGCAGCGATGAAAAATGCGGTCGCAACGTTGACCGCAGCGTAAAACGCCGCCCGCTTCCGCCCGCCAAACAGGCGCGCTCCCAAATAGATGAGCAAAAATAGTAAAAGTGGCAGCGTCACAAATGTCGCCAGCATCGGTGCGAGCCAATCACCCATCCGCGTTCCCCCTTTCTTTTCCTTTCAGCGCACAAACGACAAAGCGAATGAGCGGCAACGCAACACCGCGCGCTTCCCCTTGCTTTAGCACATAGCCTAAAATCGCATCGATTTCCGTCCGGCGCCCGTTTGCCACATCCATATACATCGATGAATAGTTGTCCGCCGTGTTTCGGCATATATGGACAATGCGCTGCCATGCCTGTCCGGCGTCGCGAAGAGGCAGCACTTGCCGCACTTCGTCGAACAGCTGTGCCATCATTTCCCGATACGGCGCAACGTCCAAGAGCGCCCCGTTTTTTACTTGCAGCAGTGCTGTCAGCGGATTGATGACCGCATTAACGATAAGCTTGTCGACAAGAATGCGCTCCCAATCATCCGCCCATTCGATCGGAAAATCATCATCCCCGGACAGTTCGGCAGCCATAGCAGGCGACCCGTATAACGGGGCGAGCAACAGCTTGCCGACGCCTGTATGCACGACAGTCCGATCGTCAAGTTTGAAAGCGCCGTGCTCCACCACACCGACAACGACGTTTTTGTCAGCAAAAACGGACAACTGTTCGAGATGCCCCATGCCGTTTTGCAAAAAAACAAGCGTGCGGACGCGGCGAAACGAGTCGAGTTGTGCACAAACAGCAGCGATATCATACTGTTTGACAGTCACAAATACGAGCGGCTCAACGAGCTCTGCTCCGGCAAACGGCCGCGCTTGAACCGCCACAGTCACCGTTTCTCCATTTTTTTTCAGAGAAACACCATGTTTGGCAAGCTGCTCCGCTTGGGCCAAGCGCCTCGTATAAACCGTTACTTTGTGGCGCTGCCCGAGATAAGCAGCGAGCAACAGCCCGACTGCGCCGCCGCCGACAATGCCAATATTCACGCTTCTCCCCCACTTTCTTGCAAAACCACGTTAGCCTTATTTTAGCAAATGTGCCTTTAATCCGTTAAGAAAAAAAGCCGGCCCAAAAGCCAGCTTTTATCCTTCGCCAACGCCCTCTGCCGCCTGTTCGGCTTGTTTTTCAGCGCCTGTCACCATTTTCCGGGCCCGCTCCATAATGGCGAGCAGCGTTTTATACTCCTCCTGGACAGCCGCCAACTGTTTTTGCAACATCTCTTTTTCCATTTGCAATTTTGTGACCATTTGCTGCAGCTGTTCCATATCATTTTTTAACGCCCGGTTTTCATCGGCTATCCGCCGGGCGTCACGTGCCTTTTGCCCTTCAGCTTGCAAAAAGGTCAGCACTTCCGGCCATGACAGCTTGCTTTCAACCGCCGCTTCCATTTCCGTTTGCCCCCCGCCTTCCTTTGCGGATGCCGTCTCTTTTTTGCGTGTTTTCCGCTCCTGTTTTGCCTGTTCAATTTCCTCTTTGTACTGTTTGCGAACGTACGAATTCCAGCGGAATCCGCACGCTGCGGCCGTCCGTGACAAGCGCCGCCCTACTTCGGCAAACGCCTCGAGCTGGGTGCCGCCTTCACGAATATACTGAAGCACGACATTAGCCAACAGTTCATCCTCTTCTTTCGTCCACGCATCCTGGCGTACTCCTGTCATCCCCTTCCCCCCTTATCGCCGCTTTGTCATTATATGTATGCGGCTAATAGAAACGGTAGAAGGAAAAAATTACTTCTTGCGAAAAAAAGTGCGCAATGCCTGTTCATGTTCCGCCGATCCCCATAGCTCGGCACAGCGATCGATTTCAGCGAAAAATCGCTCCCGAAACCAAGCCGTTCGCCATTTTTCGCCCGCCGCCGCCTTATAGGCTTGCAAGACAGCGAGCGAGCGCGCCGCATAGGGGGCAAGCTGAGCCTGCCATTGTTCGCGCCAGCAGTCAGCCGGCAGAACAGCATCGGCCCAGCCATACGCGGCCATCGCCTCAGCCGTCATCGGCTCAGCGCGTAACAACAAATCGAGCGCCCGCGCATATGGAAGCTTTTCCAACAGCATGGACGCGCCGCCCCAAACGGTCGTAATGCCGAGTCGGCCTTGAACAAACCCGATTCGGCACCCTTCCTTCACAAAGCGGAAGTCGCAAGCGGTCGCCAGCTCGCAGCCCCCACCCATCGCCGTTCCGTTGACAAGCGCCGCCGTCGGTTTTGGGAACGTCAACAGCTTGTACAGCAACTCCCCCATGCGCATGAGCATTTGTTTCGCCTCGGCGCCGCGCAAATGCCCGAACTCGCTTAGATCGCCGCCAGAACAAAACGCCTCGCCGCCAGTGCCGGTAATGGCGAACACTTTCACTTCATCATCGACCGCCGCTTGCTCGAGCGCCCGTTCGAGAGCATGCATAACAGTAAAGTTGATTGCATTGCGCCTTTCGGGACGGCAAATCGTAAACAGTGCGATGCCGCCGTGATGTTCTACCATCGCTTCCATGACCTGTCTCCCCTTTCGTATGTTGAACGTTCTCCCACCTATGCAAACGCTTCGAGGCGGGAGTTGATAAAAAAGGCTGCCCTATGTTCGGACAGCCTTTCGCGTGATGCCGGTCATTATTTGTTGACGACATCTCTTCCTTTGTACGTTCCGCATGCTTTGCAGACGCGGTGCGCCAATTTCCATTCGCCGCAGTTCGGGCATTGCACCATGCCTGGCACTTGCAGTTTAAAGTGTGTGCGGCGCAGTCTTTTTCTCGTTTTCGATGTTCTTCTAAAAGGTACTGCCATCGTTCCCACCTCCTTGTCCGGCACATTCAGCTTATCGATGCCAGCAGGCGGACAACCGTTGATCGGGCCGCCGTCCGCCGGCAAACAAGGCAGCTGCCGGACGGTGCGCATTTCATCGGCGCCATCGGCCGGCAACGCCGGTAGATGTCATTCCTCATTTTTCTCTTCAAAAAACTTGGCCAACCCTGCTAGACGAGGATCGACTTTGTTCGCTGTCCGCTCTTCGAGCGCCTTTTCCCATTGCTCTTCCGAAAGAACGTCCCATCCTTCTCCGTGCTGCGGCGCCCCGCCAGCGGCCGGGTCGTCAGCAATGAGCTGCAACGGGATTTCAAGCAAAATAAGTTCGCGAATAACGGGATTCAAATCAATAGTTTCCCCGGTCACGATATGGGTGTCCTCGTCCGTTTCGACAAAATCGCCGCCGTCGGCAAAAAACGTCTCCGTCGTCTTGATGGAAAACGGATACGCAACATCGACGAGCGTCCGCGAACACGGCAACACCATCGTTCCCGACAGCGTCAAGTGAAACGTGAACTTTGTCGAACCGACATCTGCTTTTCCTTGGACGCGAACCGGTGAAATCTCACGGATCAACGTGTCGATTTGCTTTAAATCAGACACATCGACCGTCTCGTCAATCGCCATTTCTTTATGCTGGAAACGGCGAAGCTGTTGAACCGTCCATTTCATATGATCACCTCAAGGCAACGAATAAAATTATACGTTCCGTTTGTATTTTTGTCAATGTTTTTTCTTTACAACCATTTCGCCTTTCGGAAAAAGGGAAATAAAGCGGACGGAAAGGCATACTCCCATCATTTCCAAAATTCCCTGTCAACATGCACGCTTTTGCCTGTTGGCAACTGGACCAAAGTCGACACTGCTCCTCGCTGTGCTTGCCATCGGCTGTTTTTTGCTTCTTTGACAAGCGTCATCTCCACACTCGCAGTTGATCTCCGCTGCCGCTTCTTTCATACTAGATTACATACAGGAGGTGTGACGATTGACGAACGATCGTTTGAACATCAGTCGGCATGTGTTCTGTTGGGGAGATTGGCCATGAAAGCTGCCGGCGTCATCGTTGAATACAACCCGTTTCATAACGGCCATTGGCATCATTTGCAAGAAACGAAGAAAAAAACTGGGGCCGACTGCCTTATTGCCGTCATGAGCGGAAATTTCCTGCAGCGCGGCGAACCGGCTATCGTTTCAAAATGGGCGCGGACGAAAATGGCACTGGCTGCAGGCGTGGATCTCGTCATCGAACTGCCGTACGTATTCGCCGTTCAGGCGGCCGAGCAGTTTGCGCACGGAGCGGTGCGGCTGCTTGATGCCCTCGGCTGTCGGGAACTTTGCTTTGGCAGCGAATCTGGTGACATCACCGCCTTTTTGTCTGCCGTCGAAACGTTGTTTCAGCGAAAAGAGGAGTTTGACTCCCTCGTCCGTGCCGGACTTGCGCGCGGGCAAAGCTTCCCGAAAGCGAACGCCGAAGCGTGGCGGCAGCTTGGTTCCGTCCCGCTCGACTTATCAAAGCCAAACAATGTGCTTGGCTTTGCGTACGTGAAAGCGATTCGACAAAACAAGCTGGCAATCGTACCGCGCACCATCCCACGCCTGGCAGCCGGGTATCATGACGAATCGTTTTCCCACCCATCCATCGCCAGCGCCACAAGCTTGCGGAACGCGTTGGGGCAAACCGGGCAGCTGGAACGAATTGCTGCGTACATCCCGTCCGCCACCGCCGAACAGCTGCGGCAATATCGGCTGACGTACGGGCGTTGGCACGATTGGGAGATGTATTTTCCGCTGCTGAAATACCGGCTGTTGACAGCCACCGAAGAGGAATTGCGCCGCATCGCCGGAGTCGAGGAAGGCATCGAATACCGACTGAAGCAAAAAATTGCCGGCGCCGAAACGTTTGCTGCTTTCATCGCCGCCACGAAGACAAAACGGTACACCTGGACGAGGCTGCAGCGTCTATGCGCGCATGTATTGACAAATTTCACAAAAGAGGAACAAAATAAGGCAATGGCCCCGACGTACATCCGGCTGCTCGGCATGAACGAAACCGGCCGCCGCTACTTGCAGCAGGTGAAGAAGGAACTGGCGTTGCCGCTCGCCGCCAAGGCTGCCAAACTGAACGGCGATCCGCTATATGAGCAAGAAAAAAAGGCGACAGCCGTCTATGCCGCCGCCTTTCCCGAGCCGCTATACAGCGCCGCGCTAAAGGAAGAATACGCGACGGCGCCCATCTACTCCTCCGGCATCGAACGCAAATAGCGGATCGCGTCATCAAACGTATCGACCGGGACGATTTTCATCTTCGTCCCGATTTTTTGCGCCGTCTCGACCGCTTTACGATAGTTTGACGACGGCGCGCCATGCTCATTCGGGGCGAAGAACACATCCGCTCCTTCACGGTCGGCCGCCACGACTTTTTGCGAAATGCCGCCAATTGGGCCGACTTTCCCATGAACGTCAATCGTTCCGGTGCCGGCGATTTTCCGTCCTTTCGTTATATCCTCATCTACGAGCTGATTATAAATTTCGAGTGAAAACATGAGTCCGGCTGACGGACCGCCGATTTGTTCCGAATCGACGTCCACCGGCGGATCGGTGCGGACGTCATAGTCCGTCATCAATGTCACACCAAGGCCGACTTGATTCGGATGGTGCGGAAACGGCTTCAGCCGAAGCACGGCCTCCTGCCGCTTCCGATCGCGGACAAACGTGATGTGGACACGATCGCCGGCTTCTTTTTCCCGAACGTAGTTTACCATTTGCTCTGACGAGTTGAGCGGCCGGTCGTCGATCGCAGCAATGCGGTCGCCGGCTTCCAGGAGACCGGCTGCTGGCATATTAGGAAGAACACTCATCACGTACACACCTTTTGCCTCATACGCGACCGGCTTTCCGGCGTGCCGGTAAGCGACAACGATCGCCGCCTCTTTTGACTGTTCCATGAGCTCAAGCTGGCGCATCGTATATTCTTTGTCGCTCTCCCCTTCCTGTCTGATCTCCTCTACTGGATGCAGCTCGTAAAACGGGCGGATATGGGCGAGCAAATACGCGATGACGTTCGCCCGTCCCATGCGGACCGTCGTCAACATAAACGTTCCCGCATCGCGGTCACCGTGTTCGACATGAACGAGCGGCTTTAAGTTTTGTGCACTTCCCGGCATCGTTACATAATATGGGAGCTTCATAAAAATGAGCAGAAATGCGAGGGCAATGCCAAAGAAAAACGCTGCGATATACGTCCGTTTTTTCATTCGTGCCATGGCTCCTTCCACTGTTCGATCGCTTGGCGGATCGCCCTGATCCGTCTCCGCGCTTCTTCTTCGCCGCAGGCGATAATTTCCTCAACATCCGTAAACGCCCGCGAGCTGTATCGCTCAACACGCGGCCGGATCATCACGTCTGAGGCGAGCTGGCGGTAGGCGACGAGCTCGGCTTGCAAAATGTCGAGGCTCTGCCAAATTACATCGACAATCGATGTAATTTCTGCCCTCGTGTTAAGCGGGGCGACATCGACGGCGATGACAATATCCGCCCCCATCGCCCGAACGACCGATACCGGCACCCGATCGACGACGCCGCCGTCGACAAGCAGCCTCCCATCTATCTCAGCCGGCACAAAAATTCCGGGAATCGAAATGCTCGCCCGCACCGCCTGAGCCGCTTCCCCTTGCCGAAACACGACTTTCCCCCCCGTCTGCAAATCGGCAGCGACAACCGCCACCGGCGGAGAAAGATCCTCGATTCGCTTCCCTTTCGTCAACAAACGGATGAACTCAGCGATGCGATCGCCGGCAATCAACCCCATTTTTGGTACCGTCCAGTCAAGAAAATCGTTGCGCCGGAACGATTTAGCGAGCCGATAGAGCCGGTTGAGGCCATGACCGCTCGCATAAAGAACGGCGATCAGAGCCCCGATGCTGCTGCCGGCCAAGCAGGACACCGGAATATCTTCCTCCTCCAATACTTTTAATACGCCAAGATGGGCAAATCCGCGCGCCCCTCCTGAACCGAGCGCCAATCCGACCTTCGGCGGCACAATCCTCCCCCCTTCGCTGCGGCGCTCCCCGCTTTCATCTTATGGTCTAAAACGTCCCCCTATGCTCGTATATTAGGTTATATGAGGTTGTACCGCGCAAAGCCGCACGGCGAGAAAAGGGGGGAGAACGTTGAAACGAAACTGGGGAACAAAATTGAAAACGGCACTGCTCGCTTCCGCTGTCACCTTATTTGCGTTTTCGCTCATTTGCTACCCGAAACAGTCGCTTGAGGCGTCCATTCGCGGTTTAAATATGTGGTGGGAAGTCGTTTTTCCGTCGCTCTTGCCGTTTTTCATCGTCTCAGAGCTGCTCATCAGTTTTGGCGTCGTGAACTTTCTCGGCGTCTTGCTTGAACCGCTGATGCGCCCGTTGTTTCGGGTCCCGGGCGTTGGCGGGTTTGCCTGGGCGATGGGAATGGCGTCCGGCTACCCGTCCGGAGCCAAACTGACCGCCCGCCTGTACCAGGAGAAACAACTATCTACCATTGAAGCCGAGCGGCTCGCTTCCTTCACTAACTCGTCGAACCCGCTGTTCATTTTTGGCGCTGTTTCGGCTGGATTTTTCAACAATCCACATCTCGGTCTTGTGTTGGCTGTTTCCCATTATTTAGGGAACATTGGCGTCGGATTGATCATGCGTTTTCACGGCATCCGAAAGGAACAAGGGCGGCCAAAGCGAAGCCCCCGCCCGTTTTCGTTTCCGTATGCGCTGCGCACGTTGCACAAAACGCGGTTGAAAAACGAACAACCGCTTGGCAAACTGCTCGGCGACGCTGTCCGCTCCTCCGTCCAGACGTTGTTAATGATCGGTGGTTTTATTATTCTCTTTTCTGTCGTCAACAAACTGTTGTACATGGTGCACCTGACGGAACAGCTCGCTCCGCTGCTGCGCCATCTGCTTCGCCTCGCCCAGCTGCCGGAGCAGCTTGACATCCCAGTGTTTTCCGGACTGTTTGAAATTACGCTCGGCAGTCAAATGATCAGCCAAACAGAGGCGGCGACGCTGCTTGAAAAAGCGGTGGCGGCAAGCTTCGTCCTCGCTTTCGGCGGCTTTTCGGTTCAAGCGCAAGTCGCCAGCATCCTTGCCGAAGCCAACATTCGCTTTCAGCCGTTTTTTGTCGCCCGTCTGATGCACGGAGTATTCGCGGCTTCATTTACATACTTGCTTTGGGAGCCGTTGTATGTACGGACAGCCAGCGGAGAGCCGGGCATCGTTCCGGCGTTTCTGCCCACCGCCTCGGGCGGCGCTTGGGATGAAGGCTGGCAGCTGCTGCAGCAATATGGGCCGCTAGTGACACTTCTCTTTCTTTGCCTGTATATATGGCTGGCCGCCAAAGCAGCCAATGAAACCCGTGGGCGCTTGTAGCCGTTAGGCGCCCGGCCCCCCAGGGCCATCCGGCAGCCAAGACAACGCTGTTATTGTTTCCGTTATCAGCCCACTTCCAAGCCGTGTTTCAGCTGTCAGCCGGACGCTGCTCCCGCCTTTAATCGGCGGCAGATGCAAACTTCTGCCTTAGCGCCGCTTCCACGATCGGGGGGACGAGCTCGGAAATATCGCCATTATATTTCGCAACTTCTTTGACGATGCTAGAGCTTAAAAACGCATATTGGCTGTTTGTCATCATAAAAAATGTTTCGATGTTCTCATCGAGGACGCGGTTCATCGACGTAATTTGCATTTCATACTCAAAATCGGACACGGCACGCAAACCGCGCAAAATGGCGTTCGCCTTTTTGCTGCGGGCATAGTCGACAAGCAGGCCGTGAAAGGATTCAACACGAACGTTCTCGAGCGTCCGCGTCACCTCGCGCAGCAACTCCATCCGCTCCTCGACGGTAAACAGCGGCTTTTTTGACGAATTGTTTAACACGGCAACATAAACTTGGTCAAACACTTTCGCTCCCCGTTTAATAATATCCAAATGCCCGTATGTCACAGGGTCAAAGCTCCCTGGGCAAACGGCAATGCTCGCCATCGCTTTCGTCCCCTTTCTGTTCGTCTGTCCGGCGATACATGGTGACGCCGGTAATGCCATACGTTTCCCGTTTCCATTGCTTCAGGTTGCCGGCTTCCTCCGGCAGCTCGGCCCCGACGGGATGTTCGGCGACTACAACGCCGCTCGCCTCTAACAAGTCATGACCGGCAATCAACGATAAAAGCGCCGGCCACTTTTTCTCCTTATATGGCGGATCGAGAAAAATGACAGAGAAGCGCAAGCCGCGTTTCGCTACTGCCTTTAATGCCCGCTCGGCATCGTTGCGGTAGATTTCCGCCCGTTTCTCGAGCCCGCAGGCAGCAACGTTTTTTCGGACCGTTTGCACTGCCTTCGCATCGTGGTCAACGAAAATGACGCGCTCGAGCCCGCGGCTGAGCGCTTCAATGCCTAAACCGCCGCTGCCGGCGAACAAATCAAGGCCGATTCCTTCCGTGAAATATGGTCCGATCATATTGAAGATCGCTTCTTTCACTTTATCGGTCGTTGGACGCGTCGACATCCCTGGAACCGCTTGCAGATGCCGGCCTTTACATGTTCCGGAAATTACTCTCATCGCGTTCACCTAATTCGTCGTTTTCACCGTAATCTTACCATAAAGTTAGTCATCGGCAAACCCAAGAATTTTTTATCGGCGAATGTATAGAAATCGGCAAACCGTCCATAATGAGTAATGGCAACATCGTAAATGGCGTTGTTGCCAATGACGGAGAAGACTTACGTTTCCCCATAAGTTCTTCCTCCGGTTTCTCCTCTCCCTTTTCTTTTTCTTTCCATCCCTTGTTTCCGCCCTGCGCGGGGTCAAGGAATTGGAAAGAGCCTTGCGGATCGTTTTGTCCGCAAGGTTTTTTTTATTGCAATTTCTGCAGATGGCCGGTAAAGTGAAGGATGGACGATGATTGCAAGGGGGATCGTATATGATTCAACGTTTTATCGAACTTGGCGAAGGCTATTCGGATCTATACGAATTGATCGAGTTGGCGCGGGTCAATCGCCATCGCTTATCCGGCTTCTTTGCCTTTCATACGCTGAAAAAAGACCAGGCCGTCGTCTCCTTGGCCGTTGTGCTTCACCCAACCAACCCGGGCGACTTTCAGCCGCTTTATATTTGCCGTGAAGGCATTCCTGATCCGTCCGTCAAACCGAACAGACGGTACGAACTGTTCGCAGAAACCGGAAAAGAGCTTGGTACAACCATCATCCATCTCGATGTCAAACCATCGACCATGTTCGCTGACCTTGATCTGTACTACCAGCACTTAATCGGCATTATGCGGATGAATCGCTTCATTCCGCCGCTTCAATAGTGAAAAAAAAGCGGGCCCGTATGGCTGATGCCAACTAGGGCCCGCTCGTTTCTTTCATCCAAGCGGATATGGGGAGTCTTTTTCTTTCTCCCTTTTCGATTCAAACTCCATCCTTAAAAACGGTCGGTACGACGGCTCGACCCGCTTGACAAACGGGAGTGCGGCAAGCCTTTTCATCACATGGTCGACCTGCTCCATATCGCAGTAAAGAACTGCATACTTCAGCCGCTTGGAAATGTAATGAATGTTGCCGAACTTGCGCAGCTGTTTCCCGTATTTCAGCGAGTGAAGCCAAACGATAATCCCTTGCCGTTTTGGAAACATAGTCCCTTCCCCTTTTTTCTATATGCGGCAGCCGCAGCTCCCACCGCCCCCGCAACCGCCGGAACAGCCGGCCGACAAAAAATACGGATTGCCGGTCGGCACTTTCACATGTTCCGATACAGCCTTGCCGATCAGCACGCTAATATCATCAAGCAGCTGCTGCAGCGCCTTTTCCGCCTCTTTAAAGACGGCGACCGTCTCGTGCAAATCAAGCTCCCGTTTCGCCTCGCGCACTTCTTTCATCACGCTGCGGTAATCGGGATGATATTTGCCAAAGCGCTGCACTTCCTCGTACCGTTCCTTCAGCTTCACAAAGCGGCCGATCAACTGTTGGGCGCGGCGGTCTTGCTTGAGCCGCCAAAACGCGCGGCGATATTCGTCCGCCACGTCTGACTCAACAACCATTTTCGCTAATGCTTCCGCTTTATCCAAAATCTCGATGCGCTCGAGAGTAGCAATCCTCACAAATAGGCACCTCCACTATCCATCATACCATGAATGAAGGAAAAATGAAAAGGGAAGAGATTACGGGGGAAAGAAGGGCGCAAAAAAAGACTATCCGAAAGCCGAAAAAAAACTCAACCGGATAGCCTTGCCGCCGCAAGCGAATTAAGCCGCCTGCCATCTTTACGAAATCGTCACTTCAAACTCATGCGCCATACCGGCCGCTTTCCCATCGTTGTAGACGAGTTCAAGGCGAATGACGTGCTTTCCGCTCGGCAGACCACGCACGATAAAGGCGGCTGTATACACTTCCGTCATTTTCTGTCCATTGAGATACACGTTGATATGGCCGCCCCCATCTCCTTTGCGAAACGGAAATTGAACGGCAAAACATTCAATGAAGATGTCGTTCCCTTTCACCTCATGCTTTACTTGCAATTGACCGGCCGCAGACAGCGCATGAGGAGCAGCTGACGTTGCGGCCGGCCAGACGGTTGCAAACGCCAAAAGCAGCAGCGCACACCCGGTCCATACAAACCATTTTAGCAAAGACATCACTCCCTTTTAGAGCTAGTCTTTGCCGTTTGCCGTCAAATTAGTCGCGCAGCGCTTTGAACATTTGCCACATAAGCGAGGCCATTTGCAGCGATTGGGAAATTTTTTCTACTTTATCAGGAATCGTTTGCTCATAGTGGCGCAAAGCGGCCAACTGAAGTGTCGACAGCTCATGCGGGCGGCGGGCAAGCAACCGGTACCAGCGCGGCTGTTCACGCAAAAACGCACGCAACATTGGATTTGCCTGCACATATTGCCATACGTCTCTTCTCATCGCTACCACCCTTTAGTCTTTACGGAAGGAAAACGGATGCGTCTCGTTGTTCGGACGTTGCGGACCGGCTCCTTGAAATTCGGAAAGAATGCCTTGGATCGCAGCAATGGCCTGCTGGACGTTCGTCAAATGTTTTTGCACTTCTGCCGCGTCAAGCTGCCCAAGCATTGCGGCGAGCTTATCAAGCCATTTGCCTGTTCCTTTTTCTTCCTCTTTCTCCTTGTTGTTTACGTCGCGGTACGGCTCCCATATGTCGTCATCCTCTCCGAACAAGTACCAGTCTTCGTACACTTGCTTCCACGTCTTTTTGCCGCTGCGCACCTCTTGGATGAGTTTCGGGTGTTTTTTGACAAACTGTTTGAACTGTTCAACGGAAGGATGCAGAGGCTTGGCCATGGACATTCTCATCCCTTTCATCCACTCATGCCTATCTGCCATATCATATCGCGCCCAACAGGCAAAGGTGCGCCCAATTTTTATAGCGGCGTCAAGAAGTTTTGCGTGTAATAATCGGCATAAACACCGACGCCAAGGTGAGTAAACTGTTCGTTCAGCATAATTTCCCGATGTTTCTCGCTGTTTAACCATCCGGCGGTCGCCTCCACACCGTCCACCTGATGGGCGGCGATATTTTCCCCGGCCAACTGGAAGGATACGTTCAGTGCGCTCAACCGTTTGGACAGATCACCGTATTGCGGCGACTCATGGGAGAAAAATCGGTGGTCATGCATATCCCGACTATGCTTGGCAGCGGCGGCGGCCGCTTTGTCATCCCAGATAAGAGGAGAAAGCCCATGGCGGCGGCGGATCAAATTCGTCCAGTCGAAAATTTGCTTCGCATTGGCTGCATCAACGTTTCGTTGCTCTTCTTCCGACAAGGAGGCAGCTGCAGGCAGACGGCCACGGTAAACAAGCTCGTACGGCCGCAGCTTTACAAACGTTTCAGCGTCCATGAGACGAACAGCTGCCACGCTGCCGGTGAACCGATCGATGTACAGCTGGGCATATACATCGCCGACTTTGACGACCGGTCTTGACGAGTAATCTTGTTCAGACAGCTCAAACCGGTACGTTCCGCTGTTTAGCTTAATTTCAATGTTGGATAGAACCGGCATCGTTTGAAAAATCGTTTGTAAGCGCTGGCCGACCGCAAATGGCTCGACATTCACCTTTTTCCCGCCGACCAAGGCAGTGACGATCCGACCTTCGAACACACCAATTTGCACATACGACTCGGGACGGCGGCTGTACACCCACCAATCATAGCCATAGGCGGACGGATCGATCCGATCCGGCGTACCGAGCTGTTTTGTCGCCTCTTGCGCCGGTTGGCCAATTAAGGCGACAATGCCGGCCGTCGCCTCCGGCTCTTTCAACACATAACCGTCTGTCTTCGGCTGCTCCGGAGGGCTCGGGGGCGGCGGACTCGGCGCAAAGTAATAAAATCCGATCAAGAATAACAAAAAAAGGAAAAACCATTTCACACCGCAACTCCCGCTTTCTACACAATATCCTTACTGCCATTATAGCCGTTTTTCAAAGACAAAAAAAAGAGGACGCCCAAAAAAGAGCGTCCGATCTCACGAAAAGAAGCCGTGCCCTGCCCACTTGGCTAATGGACCGTATGTTGTTCGGAAATCTCGCTCAGCGCACGGCCGGCGCTTTCATCAGAATAGCGGTTCGTCGCCAGGTCACCAAGCGCAACGATGCCGACTAAACGACCGTCTGCCACGACCGGGAGACGGCGAATTTGATGGCGCGCCATCAAATCTGCCGCTTTTTGCACCGAATCGTCCGGCGATACTGTTACAAGCTCGCGGCTCATCACCTCCGTCACCGCCGTCGAACCGGGGTGCTTTTCCGCGATGCCGCGCACGACTAAATCGCGGTCGGTAATCATGCCGACGAGGCGGCCATGATCGACAATCGGAATGGCGCCAACATTAAATTCACGCATTTTCACAGCTACTTCATACATGTTGTCGAGCGGGGTGCAATATTGCACATCCGTCGACATGACGTCCCGTACCGTTTGCATTGTCCGTCTCTCCTTTCTGCTTTTATTGTGTGTCAGCTGGCGAGAAAAAATGCAAGCAAAACGGAAACAATGGCAAACAATTCGTTGAAATGCAAACCGTTTTCGTACTATTATAAATGAGGGGATAATTTCCGTATTTGGCGCTTTCCATATTGTGTTGTTAGGAGGAAGAAACATGAAATTTGAAAATAGCGGCCTTGAAAATCAGACGGTTGAACTGTCCCGCCTTGATGACATCATGGCGCACCACGGTTTTGTGCGCGCGGCGCAGTGGGATTACGAGCGGGTCACGTACGATCGGAAATACGTGATTAAAGAAGGAACGTACTATTTGCGCGTTCAAGGGTACGCGATCGAAGGGGATGTCGGCTCGCGCTATGCGCTCATTAAACTGCTCACGCCGATTTTAGGAAAACATTACTATCCGCACGGTGTTGAATATGGCGAAGGTGAACATTTTCCGTCTTCTCTTGTCAGCCAATGCCAAAAAGTATTGGAGCAGGTCAAAAGCGAAATCGACAAGACGAAAGAGTAAAGAAAAAACGCATGAGAGCTCGTTTCTCATGCGTTTTTTACGGTGCGACAAGCCGCTTGACCGTCACGTCGACCGACTCGGCGCTGTATGGCGTCATCGCGGCGATCTCCTCGGCAATTTGCTGCTGCAGCTGCCGGCAGACGGCAAGCACCGGCGCCCCGTATCGGATGGACAGCTTCACCGTAATGTGGCACCCACCGCTCTGGGAGACCGTCACGAACACTTCGCAGTCATCCGGCACAACCTCTTCCCACTCGCACACACACATCATGACAACCGTCAGCAGCGTCGCTTCCACAGCGCTCCGCTTCCGGTATCGAAACGTATTCACCGCATTCTCCCCCCGCTGCATTTTCTCCCCTTATATTATGCTATGCGGCGCCGGGAGCCGGCGTTACTTTGCCGACTAAAAGCCCAATACCGCTTTAATGAGCGAAGTCGTCTGTCCCCCCGGGTAAAGCACATAAAGCAGCCAATAGACAACAGCACCGGTTGAGGCACTGCCAAACCAAATGATGCTTGCCACCGGACCGAGACGGCGATGACGGGATCGCTTGTCTTTTAATCCGGTCCAAATGGTCACAAGCCCAAACACCGCCCCGACCGTCGCTAAAACAATATGGAAAATGAGAAATACGGTATAATACACTTTGACGTCTTCTGGTCCGCCAAAGCTCGTATTGCCAATAAACAACGTCCGCGACATATAAATGATAAAAAACAAAAGCGCAAAGGCGGCAGCGGCTAACATCACCTTTTTATGTGCCTCCGTCCGCTTGCGGCTGATCAAGTACCAGCCGTAAGCGACCAGCAAGGCGCTGATCACAATACAACTCGTGCTGATCGTCGGTAAAATCGCCATGGCTTCTCTCCCTTTCCTACGCTTATCTATTGGTAGTAAATGGCGCTCTACAGTTTAGTCGGCCGCGGTGCCATATCCATGCTCGGTTCTTTTTCCCGTTCTTTCCGATACCACTCGCTAAAAATAAAGAACAGCATAATCCCGTACACAATTTCTTGAATAATTTTCATCAATACCCCGCCAAGCTGCTGATCATGAAGCGGGGACATCGACAAAAACATTTGCGGTCCGGTCAAGTCAAGCGAAGCCAGTATTCCCGGCGGCACGCAAAGCGCCAAGCTGGTCATCCATGCTTCCGGATCCGTGTACGTCTTATAGAGCGGGGTGCCGGCAAAGATAATGAGCGCACAAGCCGGCGTAAGCAGCATGCCGTCGGCAAAAATATAACCCATTTTTTTTAGTCCTGATAATGCCGTCCATCCGGAAAGTTTATTCACGAGCGGCCACCACATGAAAAAGGCCGCAACGAAAATGGCCGTTGTAACAAAAGCATGCAAAAACATATTTGTTTTCACAACGTCAAAAATCATTGGAACATGGTACAAGGAAAATAAACCGTTAAACAAAAGCAATGACACGATCGGTTTTGTCAACAGCTGAAACGAACGGCGCACCGCTGCAATCCGGAATATCCGCTCATAAAACGGCTCCGGAATCCCTAAAATCAAACATTGCGGCACAGTTAAGTAAAGCAGCGCCATTTGCACCATATGGGCGGTAAACGTCAAATGGCCCAGTAAATCAAGGGGGGAACCTTTGCATACGTAAAGAAGGGCGATTCCTGTCAAAAAGTACGCTTTTTGCTTTCTCGAAACAGGGGCATCGAGGCCAAACCGCTGCCGCCACGGTCCGGTAGCTCCGAGGTACAACAAGACAACAGTCACTAATGCCAACAGAAAAAACGGACTCCAAAGCGCCACTGGACCAAACATTTGCAGCGATTGAAACATATGAATCCCTCCTGCTTTGTCCTTTTCTCATTATACTACATGCAGCAGCACAAGGGCCATCAAAAAGGGGAAACCGGTATGTGCACCGATTCCCCCCGCTGTCTGTTTACCACCAAATGACCGTCGAAAACGCCCAAACGAGAACTAACATGACAAGCACGCCGCCATACATAAATAGCGCTGGAAATTCATGTCCCTTATGGCTCATATGCATGAAATAGTACAACTGAAACGCCACTTGCACGCCGGCTAAAAGCAAAATAAATGGAATGACAAACCAATGGGAAAACTCTTCGTAGCCGACCGCAGCAAAAGCGATCAATGTCAACAAAATCATCAACACGAAAGCAATGACTTGGTGGCGCATTTCTTCGGCATTTTTCCGGCGGCGGTACATTAAGTCGATGCGCTCATTTCCTGAATTCGTTTGGTTCGCCATACGTTCACCCCACCATTCCCATTAAATATACAACGGTAAAAATGAACACCCAGACGACGTCAATGAAATGCCAGTAAAGGCTCGCAACATAAAATTTCGGAGCGTTGTATAAGTTTAACCCACGCTTTGCATTGCGAATCATGAGCGTTAAAATCCAAAACAGCCCAAACGTCACGTGTGCACCGTGTGTGCCAACAAGCGTGTAAAATGCAGATGCAAAGGCGCTTGCCGTAAACTTATGGCCTTCGTGAACATACTCATAAAACTCGTAAATTTCCAAAGCCAAAAACCCCGCGCCAAGCAGGACGGTAATGCCGAACCAAAGCTGCATTTTTTTAAAGTCAAAGTTTTTCATATGGTAAATGGCATACACACTCGTCAAACTACTCGTTAACAGGAGCATTGTCATCATAAACACGAGCGGCATTTGGAACAGCTCTTCGGCGGAAGGACCGCCGTTTGTTTTGTCTTTGAGCGCCAAATAGGTGGCGAAGAGAGAGGCGAACAGCACCGTCTCTCCGCCTAAAAACAGCCAGAAGCCGAGAAATTTATTTTTTCCCTCAAGGGTGGCGCGTTCCGGTGCAGCCGGGAACGTCTCGGCCGTCAACTTTTCCTCGACATGCATCAAGCGTTCGCCTCCTTCTTCTCAAACTCAAGCACTTCTTCTTTATGGATATGGAAACCGTGGTCATCGATGATCGAGCGCAAGAACATCGCGCCAAACGTAATGAGCAAGCCGATGATGCCTACCGGCAGGCCCCAGGCAGTTTCTTGATGATACGTAAAGCCGAAGGCAGCGATAAACAAGCCGAACGACATGACGAACGGCAAGAACGATGGATTCGGCATATGGATGTCGCCAAGCGGCTCGGCCGGCGTCAATTCTTTTTTGCCTTCCATTTTTTCAACCCATAAGGCATCGAGTCCACGGACGAGCGGCGTTTGCGCAAAGTTGTACACCGGCGGCGGCGAAGAGACTGCCCATTCGAGCGTGCGGCCGTCGCCCCACGCATCTCCCGCTGCCTTTTCGCCTTTTGCTGTCGTAATCACAATGTTAATAAGTAAAATAACCGTCGCGGCTGCCATAAAGAACGCTCCGACCGTGCTGATCAAGTTGCCGGTCTCCCACCCTTGGTTCGGCAAATACGTGAACACACGGCGCGGCATTCCTGTTAAACCAAGGAAATGCTGGATAAAGAACGTCAAATGGAAGCCGATAAAGAACAGCCAGAATGTAATTTTGCCAAGCGTCTCGTTCAGCATGCGGCCAAACATTTTCGGCCACCAATAGTGCGTACCGGCAAGCAGGGCAAACACAACCCCGCCGACAATGACGTAATGGAAGTGCGCCACGACGAAATAACTGTCATGGTATTGGTAGTCAGCGGCAGCCGATGCGAGCATGACACCTGTGACCCCGCCCATGACGAACGACGGAATAAACGCTACTGCATAATACATCGGCGTCGTAAACTGAATGCTTCCGCCCCACATCGTAAACAGCCAGTTGAAAATTTTAATCCCCGTCGGAACCGCAATCGCCATTGTCGCAACGGCAAAGATCGCATTCGCAATCGGCCCCATCCCAACTGTAAACATATGGTGTGCCCATACCATGAATCCGAAAAAGGCGATGAGCACCGTCGCAAACACCATCGACGAATAGCCGAACAGGCGCTTGCGCGAGAATGTGGCAAAAATCTCCGAGAAAATACCGAACGCCGGCAAGATCAAAATATAGACTTCCGGATGGCCAAACACCCAGAACAAGTGCTCCCAAATGATCGTGTTGCCACCGGCAGCCGGGTTGAAGAAGTTGCCGCCAAACAACCGATCCATCATTAGGAAAATCAACGCCACGGTCAACGGCGGGAACGCAAACAAAATAAGCGCCGAAGCCACAAACGTCGCCCAAGTGAACATCGGCATGCGCATAAACGTCATGCCAGGGGCACGCATATTGATGATGGTAACAAGAAAGTTAATACCTGCTATCAATGTACCAAAACCAGAAATTTGCAATCCAAGCGTATAAAAGTCAACACCGTGATGCGCCTTTGAATCAAGCGCCAACGACGCATACGACGTCCAGCCAGCGTCAGGCGCGCCGCCTAAAAACCACGAACAGTTTAAAAACAAACCGCCGAAGAAAAAGAGCCAAAATCCGAGCGCGTTCAAAAACGGGAACGCGACATCGCGCGCGCCGATTTGAATCGGCACAACTGCATTCATAAACGCGAAAAGAAGCGGCATGGCAGCCAAGAAAATCATCGTCGTCCCGTGCATCGTCAGCACTTCGTTATACAAGCCGCCGACGAGAAAATCGCTGTTCGGCTTAGCAAGCTGAATACGGATGAACAACGCTTCGAGACCGCCGAGCAGGAAGAAAAACCCACCGGCAATTAAGTACAGATGGGCGATTTTTTTATGGTCGACCGTTGTCAGGTAATCCCATAAAACGGCACCGACACCCTTTTTGCGAGCGATCGTACTCACAGTGAAACCTCCTTATTTATGCCTTATTCCACTTTCAAGCTCATTAAATATTTTGTTAATGCATCAAGCTGCTCTTCCGTCAGTTGGCCATATGTACCTGTCATTTTATTTCCAGGTTTTACGCCTTCAGGATCTTTCAACCATCTTTTTAAGTTTTCTTCATTGTGTTCTAAAATGCCGGCAATGGTTTCCCGATCCGCAAAATTCGCCAAGTTCGGCGCTGTCCGCGCTTGTTCCGGACGCTGATCGACTGGCGATACAGCATGGCAGCCAATACAGCTCTTATTGAAAATGGCCTCCCCTTGTTTGGCGACTGGATCTGTCACAACCGGCTTTTTCGCATTTTGCATTTTTTCTACCCATGCGTCAAACTCTGCGCGCGGCAGTGGACGCACTTTGAAATCCATCAGCGCATGGGACGGACCGCAAAGCTCGGCGCATTTGCCGTAAAAGATGCCGCCTGCTTTGTCTGTCGCTTCTTGGTCAAAGACAAGCCAGAACTGGTTTTTGTTGTCTGTATTTGTATCCATCTTGCCTCCGACCGCCGGAATCCAGAACGAGTGTTTGACGTCTGACGCAATCAAGTTAAAATAGACTTTTTCGTCCGTCGGCACAACCAAATCTTGGCTTGTAATAATGCCGTAATCCGGATATTCAAACTCCCACCAGTACAAGTTGGCCCGCACGTTGACCACAACCGTATCTTTATCGCGGTTTTTGTCATTCATCGGCTTGACATCCGCCAGCTTAAACGTCGCCGATACCGTCGGCACCGCCAAAATCAGCAAGAGGATAATCGGAATGACAGTCCAAATGATTTCCAGCTTATGGCTTCCTTCCACTTGCTTCGGAATTTTATTTTCCTCTCCCTTACGCCGCCGGAAGCGGATGACAACATAGACGAAAATGATCGCCACAACGACAATGACAAGCACCATGATCGCCGTGCTCAACAACATGAGCGAGTACTGCATCTCCGCTACTTCGCCGGCAGGCTGGAGCGTCGACAAAAACGGCTTGCCGCAGCCGGCGAGCAACAGCGCCATCATCCCAAACAGGGAAAATAAGCGCCAGTTCCGTAGCCCTTTGTTCATAGCCTAATCAAACCCCTCTTTCTTTGTTCTGAAATATATATAAATTCTTTCGTGGAGAAAGAATTTTAACCTGTTCACCAAAGCGTAGCGATGACCATCGCCACGAACAAAATCGTCAAATAGTTGAGCGAGTAGACAAACATCCACTTCGCCCACTTGATGTCGTCTTTCATTTTCAACCCCCATAATCCGAGCAACAGCCAGCCGACGTTTAGCAGCGTCGCCACTGTTAAAAACGGAACGCCAAGCGGAAACAAATAAAACGGCAACGGCAACAAACAAGCCACCCAGACGATGATTTGCCGCTTCGTCATGGCAAAACCGTGGACGACCGGCAGCATCGGGATGCCGGCGGCGCGATACTCTTCACACCGCTTCATCGCCAAGGCCAAAAAGTGAGGCGGTTGCCATAAAAACATGATTAAAAACAAGACAAGCGGAACAATATGGAAATCCGAATCGACCGCCGTCCAACCGATCACCGGCGGCACGGCGCCGGAAATGCTGCCGACGACGGTGTTCAGCGTATAGTTGCGCTTCGTCCAAAGCGTATACAGGAACACGTACGTCACCATGCCAATCAGCCCGACAACCGCAGCCGTAACCGTTGTCATAAGCAAGCTCATCGTCCCGACGGCAACAAGCGTCACCCCAAGCCAAAGCACCCGTCGCGGCTCCATTGCCCCTGTCACCGTCGGTCTCCCCTTCGTCCGCTCCATATGCTGGTCAATGTCGCGGTCGATAAAGTTATTGATGCTGCATGAGCCGGCAATGACGAGCGCTGCGCCAAACAGCGTAAAAAACACAAGATGCAAATTCTCCAAAAAGTGTTCCCCGGTAAAATAAAACGCCAGCCACATTCCGGCAAACGTCGTGATCAAGTTGGAATTGACGATCCCGATTTTTACAACCGACGACAATTCCTTCCAAAGTGCCTTTATGCTTGCCTGCGGGCGATGCCCGGCATCGGCCGCGGCCCCATGCACCGCTTTCAAATCGGCCATTTCTCCTGCTCCTCCTCGCCGCGCCGCCCATGATGAGACAGCGCCGTCATATTGCCTGAAATTCCATCCAATGCGAATGCGAAAATAAAGAATAAAATAGGGTTGTTTTCTCTTTATATTAAATCACATTTTTTTCTCATCATGTGAACTTTTTTTGAATAATTTGTGTCAAATTTTCGAATCCCCAAGACCGAAAACGGTTTATACGCTTGTCCCATTAATATTTCTAGCAAACTTAACCGACTTATTCAATATGCAAACGTCATTTTGTGTTTCCTGGCGTCATCGTGTAAAATAGACTTGACTTGAATGCGCCATTGACAGCGCTAAACTCCATCACTTTACTAATATGGACAAAATCATAATTTCTCAATACAAGAAGGTGAAGATTTTGCAACGTCCGTTACATTCATTAAAGTGGTTTGCATGCGTAACGACATTGGCGATGCTGTTTGTACTGATCGGGGGAGCGCTTGTGACGAAAACCGGCTCCAGCTTAGGATGCGGCCGGTCGTGGCCGCTGTGTAACGGCCAGTGGCTACCGGATGATATTACGCCGGAATTGGTCATTGAGCTGAGCCATCGACTCGTTTCCGGGCTTGCCGGCATTATGGTGCTTATCCTTTCCATTTGGGCGTGGCGGGCCGTCGGCCATGTGCGGGAAACGAAGTTTTTGGCTGTCGTCTCATTTGTCTTTCTTGTCGTGCAAGGGCTGATCGGCGCCGCTGCTGTCGTCTGGGGGCAGTCTGATTTTGTGCTGGCCTTGCATTTTGGCATTTCGCTCATCTCGTTTGCCGCCGTGTTGCTGCTGACGCTGCTCATTTTTGAAGCGGACAAAACCATTTCCGCCGCTTCACTCACGCTTCGCAGACCCATGCGCTTTCATATTTATGGGATCATTATTTACTCGTACATCGTCGTCTATACCGGGGCGCTCGTCCGCCATACGAACGCCAGCCTTGCCTGCCCAAGCTGGCCGCTATGCGCCAAAACGCGTCTTTTCCCGGTACAGTTTCACGAGTGGGTACAAATGGGCCATCGGCTCGCGGCAGGGCTGATCGTCATCTGGATTGCCATCGCGGCACTGCATGCCGCCCGCCATTACCGCAGCCAGCCGGTCATTTATTACGGGTGGATCATCGCTTTTCTTCTCGTCCTTGCCCAAATGGCGACCGGAGCGCTCGTTGTGTTCACACAGCTGAATTTATATGTGGCCCTAGCGCACGCCTTTTTCATCTCGTGCTTATTTGGGGTGCTCAGCTACTTGTTGCTGTTGGCGCTCCGCACCCGCCGCAATCCGGCTCAATCCGTCAGCCGCCCGGTTGGAGAAACAGCGCCGGCTGCATTAAAATACCGATAATCGCCTTTTAAAAGTCGGCATAAAAAGAGACAAGTCCTACAAGACCGTTTTTCTTTCCACAAAATGTTGCCACCGTTTTATTAGAAAAGGTGTCTCCACCGTTCTGGAGACACCTTCTCTTTTCTTTATTTTGACAATTCGATCAGCAAGTCACCCGCTTGAATAGCATCGCCGCTTTTCACATAAATGTCTTTCACAATGCCGGCAAACGGCGCCTGCACCGTCGTTTCCATTTTCATCGCTTCCGTGACCATCAAATGGTCGCCTTTATCTACTTTCTCCCCTTTTTCGACGAGCACCTTCACAACCGTACCTGGCATCGTCGCTGCAATATGGTTCGGATTCGTCCGGTCCGCCTTAATGCGTTCAGCAACCGCTGCTTTGATGCTTTCGTCGCGGATGATGACTTCGCGCGGCTGACCGTTCAGCTCGAAGTAGACGACGCGCGTGCCGTCCGCCTGCGGTTGGCCGATCGACACGAGCTTCACAATCAACGTTTTTCCGCGCTCGATTTCCACTTCGATTTCCTCGCCAAGGCGCATGCCATACAAAAACGTCGGGGTATCAAGCACGGATACATCACCGTATTTTTCCACCGTTTCTGCGTACTCCAAAAATACTTTTGGATAAAGAGCATAGGCAATCGCATCAAAGTCAGTCACTTCACGGCCAAGCTTATCATACAGTTCCCGCTTGATCTGCTCGAAATCAACCGGTTCAAACAGTTCGCCCGGGCGGACGGTGATCGGCTCGCGCCCTTTCAAAATAATGCGTTGCAGCTCTTTCGGGAATCCGCCGTGCGGCTGGCCTAAATAACCTTCGAAAAACTCCACGACCGAATCCGGGAAGTTGAGCGTTTCGCCCCGTTCAAAAATGTCCTGCTCCGTCAAACCGTTTTGCACCATGTACAGCGCCATATCGCCGACAACTTTCGACGATGGTGTCACTTTGACGATATCACCGAACAAGTCGTTCACACGGCGATACATTTCTTTCACTTCATCCCAGCGGTCTCCAAGGCCGACCGCTTTCGCCTGCTGCTGCAAATTGCTGTACTGGCCGCCTGGCATCTCATGCATGTATACTTCCGTATGCGGCGCATTCATGCCGCTCTCAAACTCTTGGTAAAACTTGCGCACATCTTCCCAATAGCGCGCCAGCTGCTCAAGGCCATAAATATCGGCTTCCGGAGCCCGCTCCGTTCCTTCCAACGCATAATAGAGCGTGTTGGCGCTCGGCTGCGACGTCAAGCCGGCCATCGAGCTGATGGCGACATCGACAATATCGACGCCCGCCTCGATTGCCTTGGCGTACGTGTAAATGCCGTTGCCGCTCGTATCGTGCGTATGCAAATGAATCGGAATATCGACCGTTTCCTTGAGTGCGGAAATGAGCACGTACGCCGCCTGCGGCTTCAAAAGCCCCGCCATATCTTTAATGCCCAAAATGTGCGCCCCAGCCTGCTCAAGCTCTTTCGCCAGCGCCTTATAATAGTCCAAATTGTATTTCGGCCGGTTCGGGTCTAAAATATCGCCGGTGTAGCAAATGGCGGCCTCGGCGATTTTGCCGCTTTGCCGGACGGCATCAATTGCCACCGTCATCCCTTTCACCCAGTTTAAGCTGTCGAAAATGCGGAAGACGTCAATGCCGGCATGGGCCGATTTGTCGACAAACTCGCGGATGACGTTGTCCGGATAGTTTTTATAGCCGACAGCGTTGGCCGAGCGAAGCAACATTTGGAACAACACGTTCGGAATGCGCTCGCGCAGCTTCAAAAGCCGATCCCACGGATCCTCTTTTAAAAAGCGGTACGCCACGTCAAACGTCGCCCCGCCCCACATTTCAAGCGAAAACAAGTTCGGCAATAGGCGCGCCGTCGGTTCGGCAATATGCAACAAATCAGTCGTGCGCACGCGCGTTGCCAACAGCGACTGATGGGCGTCGCGGAACGTCGTATCGGTGAGCAGAACGCGCGGCTGTTCTTGAACCCAACGAACGAGCCCCTCAGGGCCGCGCTCATCTAAAATTTGCTTCGTTCCGGGCGGAATCGGTTCCGTATGGCCTACTCTCGGCACGCGCGGCTTGTCAAACACCGGCTTTTTCTTTTTCCCGATGCCTGGAAAGCCGTTGACCGTGACCGTGCCGATGTAAGTAAGCATTTTCGTCCCGCGGTCTTTCCGGCGCGGGAACACAAACAGCTCCGGCGTCGTGTCAATGAACGATGTATCATATTCCCCCGACAAAAATTTTGGATGCTGGACGACATTTTCCAAAAACGGAATGTTCGTTTTAATGCCGCGGATGCGGAATTCGCGCAAGTTGCGCAGCATTTTTCTTGCCGCCTGCTCAAACGTCAGCGCCCATGTCGACAACTTGACGAGCAAGGAATCGTAATACGGCGTAATGACCGCCCCTTGGAAGCCGTTCCCGGCGTCCAAGCGCACGCCAAAGCCGCCGCCCGAGCGGTACGCCATAATTTTCCCGGTATCCGGCATAAAGTTGTTGAGCGGATCTTCGGTCGTCACCCGTGACTGAATGGCATAACCGTTAATGCGAATGTCTTCCTGCTTCGGGATGCCGACCTCATGGCTGTGAAGCGAAAAGCCGTCGGCAATTAAAATTTGCGACTGGACGATATCAATGCCAGTAATCATTTCGGTGATCGTATGCTCGACTTGGATGCGCGGATTCACTTCGATAAAATAAAACTCATCACCCGAAACGAGAAACTCGACCGTTCCGGCGTTAACGTAACCGACGCTTCTCATGAGTTGGACTGCCGCCTCGCAAATGCGCTGGCGCAGCTCGTCCGACAGCGAAACGCTCGGCGCGACTTCGACGACTTTTTGATGGCGGCGCTGCACCGAGCAGTCACGTTCATAAAGATGAACGATGTTTCCTTCGCAATCCCCTAAAATTTGCACTTCAATGTGCTTTGGCTTTTCGATCAACTTTTCGACATAGACGTCGTCGCTTCCAAATGCTGCCTTCGCTTCTGATTTGGCGCGTTCGAACGCTTCTTTCACTTCCGACTTTGAGCGGACGATGCGCATGCCGCGTCCGCCGCCGCCAAGCGCCGCTTTAATGATGAGCGGATAGCCGTGCGCCTCGGCAAAGCGGACGACATCTTCAAGGCCGCCGACCGGCCCATCGCTGCCCGGAATGACGGGAATGCCCGCGTTCACCGCCGCATGGCGCGCTTTTACTTTGTCACCAAACATATCAAGATGATCTTCGTTCGGGCCGATAAAAATAATTCCTTCTTCGCGGCACCGTTTGGCAAATTGAATATTTTCCGACAAAAACCCATATCCCGGATGAATAGCATCAACATCGTGGGTTTTGGCAATCTCAATAATTCCTTCAATATCCAGATACGCTTCAATCGGCTTTTTCCCTTCGCCGATTAAATACGCTTCATCTGCTTTATAACGGTGGTACGAACCGGCATCTTCCTTCGAGTAAATGGCCACGGTGCGGATGCCAAGTTCTGTGCAGGCGCGGAAGACACGGATGGCGATCTCCCCGCGATTGGCTACGAGTACTTTGCGAATTCGTCTTGTCCTCATCGTCTCTCCTCCTTTCTAATTAAACTATAAAAATTTTTCTATTTTGTAAATACACTTTCTAAAAAGTCAGACCTTTTTTCTGCCCGCCAGCGGCTAGTTTTTCGCCTTTTTTATACCGTTGTTCGTACTTTGTAAACATGGAAATATTGACGAGCAAGCCAAGTGAGGCCATCATCAGGACGAGCGATGTCCCCCCGTAGCTGACGAGCGGCAGCGGCACCCCGGTGATTGGAATGAGCCCTGTCACTCCACCGACGTTAATAAACGTTTGAAAGCCGATCATGACGGAAATGCCGATGGCGAGCAAGCTGCCGAACGCATCGGCAGAACGGCGGGCGATCCATAACCCGCGCAGCACGATAAACGAAAGCAACCCAAGCGTGAACATCACGCCAAACAACCCGAGCTCCTCGGCAATAACCGCCATAATAAAATCCGTGTGCGATTCCGGTAGGTAGCCGTATTTTTGCACGCCCTTTCCAAGGCCGAGCCCTTTCAACCCGCCAAGCCCGATCGCCAAGTACGAGTTGACAAGCTGGTAGCCGTCACTGCTCGCGTATTGAAACGGGTCTAAATAGCTATAAAGGCGCGACATCCGTTCATCGGAAAAAATGTTTTCACCTACAGCCGGAAACCAAAACGGCGACAGCACCGCCCCAATGAGGGTAAAAAAGAGCAGTTGCTTTAGGAGCAAAATGAGGCGCAACCCGGATGAAACGATGATGCACATCGCGATGAAAAACACAATCGCCGCCGTGCCAAAGTCCGGCTGGATGGCGATTAAAAAACAAATAAACAGCGTGTAATAAATCGGGAACAAATTGCTTTTCACCGGCTCAGCCAACCGTTTCTGCTTATTGGCAAACGCCGCCGACAAGTACAGGATCAAGCCGAGCTTCGCCAGCTCCGCCGGTTGGACGGACAGCGCCCCGACGCGAAACCAGCTTGTGGCGTTGTTGGCCGTATGGCCGAGAAAGGCGACCGCAACAAGCATCAATGGGGAAGCAAAAAACACGAGTTTCACCCATCGTTCTTTCCGCCACAGTTTATACGGGATCATAGCCATGACAGCGAAGGCGACCAACGCAGCGATCAGCCCTCGCTTTTGCCGTTCGTAAAAATAGTCGCTCGGCACTTCAAAGCGGATGACAGCGGTGACCATGCTCGAACTGTACACCATAATCAATCCGAACAACGACAGCATAACGACCGCGGTCACAAGCGGATAATCATAGCATTTCAGCACTTTCTTCCACAATTGTCGTTCCATCTTCCCTCTTCCCCATTTACACATATGTACATAAATCATTCGCAGCGACGCACCGTTTTCCTGCCGAAAAACAGAAAAACTCAAACGACGGCAGGCCAATCGTTTGAGTTGCCATGTATGGTTATCGTACGCGCTTTTTCGTTACTGCCTCATGCAACGCGGAGAGCTCACGCTCGAGCCGGTCAAGGAGCGCCTTCCCGTCTTTTGCCTCGACAAGGCCGAGGCGCACCGCAAAATCAATTTCTCGCGACAAGCCGAACATTTGCGTGTCCAACACTTCTTCATACAACGGGCATTGCGGCATCGTCAAATGGTCCATTTGCACGCGGATGAGCTGAATAATTTTTTCCGCATCCGCTTGCAAAAGCGCGTACGCCTTTTCCCGATAGCTCATCGATCCGTCCGTCACATCGATCCCTCCGTTCTCTCCCCTATCCTTCTTTCAATCTTAACGTGAAACAAGCCATTTTGCAAGTTGAAACAGTTGACAGCCAAACGGCTTGGAACATGACAAACCTTTCATTTATTATTATACTAAAAACAGCGGGAAAATGCAGAGGAGAGGATGTTTTGATGAGCGATATTATGATGCTGACTGGAAAAGTAAAGTTCACGATCACGCTCGACCCCGGCGTGTGGATTTTTGACGACCGAAAAATCGATTTGGACACGTATTTTTCGCAACCGAAACCGGAAGTGATAGAAACGGACCAAGAGGAAGAGGAAATCAAAAAATGGTCGGCTTTTTGGGACCGGGAAATTCAGGAAGGCGCCGTTTTTCCGCCGACGTTGAAAACAGAGCGGCGCTTTTTAAAGGAGAAAATCATCACCGGTTCGTTCGGCATGCCGTTTGCCCCGTTTTTGCGAAACGCCGAACCGCATGAAGACGCTTCCGAACTCGTCATTGCAGCCGAAAACGGAGAAACTGTCATTCCACTGGAGAAAGCGTATGACCTGATTTTCGCCTTTTCGAAAAACGGAAAACCGCTGCGTGATGACGGCCCGGTGCATATTTATTTCGGCGACGGCTCGAACCGCGAAACGCCGATTACCCATGTGCGCCAGCTGATCGTCCGCTGACCGGGCCGCCCCTTTCACGGGGCGCCCGGTTTTTGACTCGTTTTCGGGCGCTGTCAGGCCTCGAGCGTTTCGGGCAGCTATGCTCGAAAGCGGGGCTACAGCAAATCGGCGGCGAGCTGGGCGAGCGCCGATCGCTCTCCCTTAATGAGTCGGATATGGCCGGCAATTTTTTGGTCTTTAAATTTTTCGACCACATAGGTCAAGCCGTTGTTATATTCGTCCAAATACGGGTGGTCGATTTGCTCCGGGTCGCCCATTAAAATAATTTTGCTTTTTTCGCCAACGCGCGTTAAAATCGTCTTCACTTCATGCTTCGTTAAATTTTGCGCCTCATCGATAATAATAAACTGTTCCGGCAAACTGCGGCCGCGAATGTAGGTGAGCGCCTCCACTTCGATCGAGCTCATGCCGGCTAAAATGGCGTCCAGCTCCCCCGGTTTTTTCGTGTTAAACAAATATTCCAAGTTATCAAAAATCGGCTGCATCCACGGGCGCAGCTTTTCTTCTTTTTCCCCCGGCAAAAAGCCGAGGTCTTTTCCCATCGGAACAATCGGCCGGGCGACGAGCAGTTTTTTATACGTGCGCAAATCCTCGGTTTGCATCAGTCCGGCGGCAAGCGCGAGCAATGTTTTTCCGGTTCCGGCTTTGCCGATTAACGTCACGAGCGGAATGTCATCGCGCATGAGCAGCTCACACGCCATCGTTTGCTGCACATTGCGCGGGCGTATGCCCCATATATGCTCATAATGAAAAACGAGCTTTTTCACTTTTTTTCCGTTTTGGTCGACGATGCCGATCGCCGAGGCCGAACTGCCGAACGCATCTTTCATAATAATGAACTGGTTCGGATAAAACGGATGGTCGGTAATATCGGCCAGCACAAGTTCCCCCTTCTCGTAAAAGCGCTGCAGGTGATCTTTTCCTATGTACAGCTCCAAAAACCCGGTGTAAATATGGTCGACGTCAACGACGCGGTCGCTTAAAAAGTCCTCGGCCTGCAGCCCGATCGCATCAGCTTTGACGCGCACGAGCGCATCTTTGCTCACTAAAATGACCGAACGGCCGTTTTCTTTCGCCTGTTCCTCGAGCGATAAATTTTTTGCTACGGCCAAAATACGGTTATCATTCGTCTTTTCGACAAAAATTTCCTGAAGTTGGTGGAAGGAGCGGTGGTTCAGTTCAATGCGCAGCACCCCGCCGTTTTCGAGCAAGATTTTCTCGTGCAGCTTGCCGTTTTCACGCAGGCGGTCGATCAGCTTCGACACTTGGCGGGCGTTTCTCCCGACTTCATCCATATACCGTTTTTTCGAATCCACTTCCTCCAACACGACAGCCGGGATGACGACCTCGTTGTCTTCGAATGAAAAGATCGAATACGGGTCTTGCAGGAGTACGTTCGTATCGAGCACATAGATTTTCTTTCCCAAATTCCGCTTCCCCCTATATCCGTTTTTCACCTTCTACACCGGATGGGAATGGCTGTGGTATAGCATATGAAAAAATGTATAAAGATAGAAGGATATTTGCAAAATAAAGTAAAAAAAGTCGAGGTGAGCAGATGATGAAGAGAAACTGCTGGTTGGCCGTTTTGTGCCTTCTCCTTTTAAGCGGGTGCAACATCGGAAATGATCATGAAGCGGGCGAATCGAACCGCTCGCTCGTGCGCGTAAAAAATACCGTCGATGAGCAGGTGGAAAACAAATCTGGGCAGGAAATCGCCCGCCGATTGGCGGAAATCGCCAATCGCGTCCCGAACGTCCATGACGCGGCAGCCATCGTCGTCGGCAAGTACGCGATCGTCGGCATTGACATCGGCGCTAACGTTGATGCTTCGCGCGTCGGCACGATCAAATATTCAGTCGCCGAGGCGCTGCAAAAAGATCCGTATGGGGCCAATGCGATTATCGTCGCTGATCCGGATCTTTACACCCGCGTGCGCAACATCGGTCAGCAAATTGATGACGGCCGTCCGGTGCGAGCATTTATGGACGAAATTGCCGACATCGTCGGGCGGGTGATGCCGGAAGTGCCAAGCGACTTATTTGAAACGACGCCCGAACCGACCGAGGAAAATGACGGGCAACTGAATAGGCGGGAAGAACGACAACTGAACGAACGCCAAGAAAAACAGTCGAACGAACATTTAAATCGCTAAACGATTCCGGTGCGGCTATGGTATAATGGAACGGGAGAACAGCCCGCAATTCCGCTTTCTATTTACTGAGGTGAACAATGAGAGTTAAATGCGTGCTTTGCGAACAAATCGGTACGATTGATGATGAGTCACCGCTCGCCAAACGGCTGCGCAACCGCCCGATCCATACGTACATGTGCCGCCAATGTCATGACCGCATTGCCGAAAAAACAAAGCAGCGGCTGGCGACGGGAAAATTCCGTTTCTACCGCGGCGTCCACGTCGATGATGACTGGTAATGACAAAAAGACGGCACGGAAAGGCGACCGCTTTTCCGTGCCGTTTTTCACGGCTACGAACCATACTTTTCCGGCTCGGCCTCAATTTGCCGCCACATCGCTTCGGCCAACTCCACGGGGAAATAGGCCGACTTTTTTTCCCCTCCGCGCACATATTCGACAACGTATTGCCCGTTCGCTTCGTCTTTAGCTGCATTCACCGCCGTCACGCCAAAATCGCTTTCCAGAATGGCGAGAAAAAACGACGCCGTTTCGTGCGCCGCCGCATCGTGCGGGCGGGCAGCAGCGACAAGGTGAATCGTCAACCAATTGTAAAGGGCCTCTTGAACCGATTTCATCACGCCACCGCCTTCTGTCTATGGCCTTTCCTCTTGTTTCGCCTGCTTGAGGCGAATTTTGTAAATGATTAATACGAGAGCAGCAACCGCCAATCCTTCCGCTACCGGCAAAAAAACGGCGAAAAACGTTAAAATCGTGCAACCGAGCGCAAGCAATGTATAAATGATGACATTTTTTAACATCGGTAGGCGGCGGGCAAACCCAAGCTGATACACAAGCGCGGAAAGCAACAACACGGTGACATAAAGCAGCCACATGCCGCGCTCAGGATTGTCGTGCACGTTATAAAGTGAAGCGAAAAACGTCAGCCGTTCGAACACATTCACAATGTTCCCTCCCCATTCCTCCGAATGGCCTGCCAAAACCTAGGCCATTTCGGATTTCTTGAGCGCCAGGCACTGCAGTCGGCAGCTATGCATACGTCCGCTCCCCTTGCTTTAGGAAGGCCGTTGCCGGTTATTTCGCCTGTTGGGCGGCTTTCTTTTTCTTCTCCGCCTTTTCGCGCTCATTTTTGTTTAAGATTTTTTTGCGCAACCGGATCGATGTTGGCGTCACTTCACAATATTCATCGTCATTTAAATACTCGAGCGCTTCTTCAAGCGTCAAAAGGCGCGGCTTTTTCATCGTCACCGTCTGCTCTTTCGTTGAAGAACGCACATTCGTAATGTGTTTTTCGCGGCAAATGTTAACAACAAGGTCATTTTCTCGATTATGCTCGCCAACGATCATCCCTTCGTACACTTCCGTACCCGGTTCAACAAAAATCGTGCCGCGATCTTCTAGCTGCATGATGCTGTACGCCGTCGCTTTACCGGTTTCCATCGAGACGAGCACCCCTTGGCGGCGGCCGCCGATCACACCAGGCTGCACCGGGGCGTAATGGTCAAACGAGTGGTTTAAAATGCCATACCCGCGCGTCAACGACATAAACTCGCTCCGGTAGCCGATCAAGCCGCGTGACGGGACGAGGAAGACAAGGCGCACTTGCCCATTGCCGCCGTGCACCATATCAGCAAGCTCCCCTTTGCGGCTGCCGAGCGATTCCATAATGGCCCCGGTATATTGTTCAGGAACATCGATTACAACCCGCTCAATCGGCTCACATAGGGCCCCGTTCATCTCCTTTAAGATGACCTCGGGCTTCGATACTTGCAATTCGTATCCTTCGCGGCGCATATTTTCGATTAAAATGGCTAAATGGAGCTCTCCGCGGCCGGAAACGACCCACGCATCCGGCGATTCGGTCGGCTCGACGCGCAAGCTGACATCAGTTTCGAGCTGCGTGCGCAGCCGCTCCTCCAACTTTCTCGCCGTCACATATTTGCCTTCGCGCCCGGCAAACGGGCTGTTGTTGACCAAAAACGTCATTTTCAATGTCGGCTCATCAATATGAAGCGGCGGCAGCGGTTCTTGATGGTCAGGCGGGCACACCGTTTCGCCGACGTTAATATCTTCCATCCCCGCAACAGCAACGATGTCGCCGGCATGGGCTTCTTCAATCTCGATCCGCTTTAGACCGATAAAGCCGAACAGCTTCGTGACGCGGAACAGTTTCACCGTACCATCGCGTTTCATCAAGGCGACTTGCTGGCCGGTTTTCATCGTGCCGCGGAAAATGCGGCCGATGCCGATGCGACCCACATAGTCATTATAATCGAGCAGCGCCACCTGGAATTGCAATGGCTCATCGCGGTTGTCAGCCGGCGCCGGAATATGGCCGATGATCGTCTCAAACAGGGCCGTCATGTCGCCATTCTGCCGGTCCGGATCAAGGCTTGCTGTTCCACGCAGCGCCGACGTATACACAACTGGAAACTCGAGTTGCTCCTCGGAAGCGCCAAGCTCGATAAATAAATCGATGACTTCATCGACAACTTCCGCGGGGCGGGCAAATTCGCGGTCGATTTTGTTGACGACGACGATCGGCACAAGTTGCTGCTCAAGCGCTTTTTTGAGCACGAACCGCGTTTGCGGCATACAGCCTTCGTAGGCGTCGACGACGAGCAACACGCCATCGACAAGGCGCATAATCCGCTCAACCTCCCCGCCGAAATCGGCATGTCCCGGCGTATCCAAAATGTTAATGCGCGTTCCTTTATACAAAACCGCTGTGTTTTTCGCTAAAATCGTAATGCCGCGCTCGCGCTCCAAATCGTTGCGATCAAGGGCTCGCTCCTCGACTTGTTCGTTTTCACGAAACGTTCCTGACTGCCGAAGCAACTGGTCGACGAGTGTTGTTTTTCCGTGGTCGACGTGAGCGATAATCGCAATATTGCGCAAATCTAATCGTTTATCCGTCAATGTTGGTCACTCCTATTGGGCAAACTGCTTGTCTATTATATCACACCTATAGAAAATCAGCATATTTTCCGGTAAACTAAAAAAAGATGTCCTATTTTGCCGGAAAGGAGTCAAGCGGATGAAACGCATCGAGCCTGTGCCCCTGTTGCTCGCCATTCTCGCCGTTGCCGCTATTATAGCGATCGGCGTTTTCATCGCCGAACAAAGCGCAATCGGCATCGCCGCCTCGATACTCATGTTTATTGCCATTATGGGCGCCGGATTTGCCCGTAAAAAACGGACACGTTCATAAAAAGGACAAGCCTCCCGGCTTGTCCTTTTTGACTTCAACCATTCTTCCTGCAGTTGTTCTTGCGGAAGCCATTCCGGACCCACTCTGTTGTCAGTGCTGGAGGTAGCGCTGCAAAATTTCTTCATGCACGCCCGGCTTGGCGGCAAGCACCGAATTGCGGCTGAGCAGATCGAGCGGCTTTCCGTCGAGATTCGTCACGATCCCGCCTGCCTCTTGGATTAAAATCATCCCACCGGCAAAATCCCACGGCGACAGACGCGGCGAAATGTAGGCATCCAAGCGGCCGGCGGCAACATAGGCGAGCTCAAGCGCCGCCGATCCATACGAGCGCGTGCCGCGCGCCGCTTTGGCCAGCCGCACGAGCGGGCGGTGGTCGAGGCGCCGGTTTTCCATCAGCCATGTTGCGTTGACAGCGATGACCGATTCCGCGACCGCTACCGGCTGCAGGCGGTCAAGCGGTTTGCCATTGAAAAACAATCCCCGCCCTTTTTGCGCCGAGTACAGCTCGCCAAAGACGACGTCATACACATAGCCAAGCTGACCAATCCCATCCTCAAAAATGCCGATCGATACGGCAAAATGACGCTGTTGATGGACAAAATTCATCGTTCCGTCAATCGGGTCAATCACCCAGACGATCCCATCCAATACGGCGAGCTCGTCACCGAACCCTTCTTCGCCCAATAAATGATGACCGGGAAACTGGCGGCGGATCTGTTCGGCCAAAAACTGTTCAATGCCGCGGTCGACGTTTGTTACTAAATCGTTGCGGCTTTCTTTCGTTTCGACGGTCAATTGTTCGGTAAACGAGGCGCGAATGCGCCGTCCAGCTTCTTCAATCCATTGCCGGGCATAGTGGTCGATCTCTTCCCATTTCCCTGCCATGTCGATTCCTCCTGCTTTCGTTATGTATGCAGTTGCTGGAAAGGGGTGGGCACCGCTCAAGAAAAAAACGAACCGCAAAGATGGTTCGCCTTAAAAATGGTCATACTTGAAGGCGCATCAGTTCTTGGCGCAGCTTTTCAAGCCGCCGTTTGCATTCTCTTTTCTTTTCTTCATCGTTTTCCATCATAGCCTCATACAACGTCGCCAATTCATAATCAAGTTCGAGCCGCAACACCGCCATGCGTTTGTCCCCATCTGGCCGTTTCAGCGAATTGGCGGTTTTTTTCATCTCCGTCCGCACCCCTTTCCATATCATCCGCTAAACTTCCGGCGCCCTTTACCGAATGTGCTGCTTCGTTTTGTTTTATATTATATTATGTGGAAAAAGGGGTGTATGCAACTAATTTGTGCGTTTACCTACCGCGTTTCGACCGCTTGGCTCGATGCGGATCCAGTCGCCGTTTTTCGCTTCCTTCACCTGCTTCATGACCGTGTACGACGAATAGCCGCTTTCCTTTTCAAATTCGGCGTACAAACGGTTTTCCTCACTTTTGGACGGAACGATCTCTTTAAAGCGGCGGTAGACGTCCATCAGTTCTTCGCGCTTCATCCCGCGTTCATACGCCGTTTCGATCGCCGTAAAAAACTTAATGACATCAATGATTTCTTGCGTCGACCAATCGTAACAAAACGGATACGAATAACCCATTGTTTCACCTCCGCCGTTAGTTTGCCCAGCGGCGTCGAATTTGTTCCGCCTCGCCGATCATGCGGGCAAACAGCTCGGCAACGGATGGAACATCACGGATAAGCCCAATCGCCTGCCCGGCCCAGGCAAATCCTTCATCCACCTTTCCTTCGTAAATAAAGCGTTGGTTCGCCTCTCCGCTAATATATTCTTTCAAATCGTCATACGTGCCGCCTTGTTGCTCAATTTCCAATATTTTCTCTGTCCACTTGTTGGCAATCGCCCGTCCCGGCGCTCCGAGCGATCGTTTAATGACCACCGTATCGTTCTCGCTGGCGTTTACGATCATGTCTTTGTATATCGGATGGGCGTGAACGCATTCTTTTGTGGCGATAAACCGCGTCCCCATTTCGATTCCTTCCGCCCCGAGCGCCAGCGCGGCCATCAGGCCTCGTCCATCCGCGATCCCGCCCGAGGCGATGACCGGAATCGATACCGAGTCGACGACTTTCGGAATGAGGACGAATGTGCCGGTGTCATATTTGCCAAGATGTCCGCCTCCCTCCTGGCCGACAACCATCACCGCATCGGCGCCAAGCTCCTCCGCTTTCACCGCCTGGCGGACAGCCGCAACAAGCACCAATGTTTTGACGCCCGTTCCCTTTAGTTGCTCAAAAAACGGCGCCGGGTTGCCGCCGGTGACCGAAACAACCGGCACGCCCTCGTCAAGCGCGGCCTCCAGCATGTGGGCAAACGGGCGGCCATGTTGACCGATGGCGAAATTGACGCCAAACGGCCGGTCAGTTTTTTCTTTCACTTTGCGAATTTCTTCGCGCAGCCGCTCCGGACTTTCAAGCGACATCGCCGTAATTTGCCCGAGGCCGCCTGCATTCGAGACAGCGGCAGCCAAATCGGCGTACGCCAAGTAAGCCAATCCCCCTTGAATCACTGGGTATGTAATGCCGAGCAATTCTGTCACCCTCGTTTTCCATTCCATCACGTTATGCCTCCTTTTTTGTTTTCTCCTTCTTTATATTTCTTGTTTCCATCGCGGTTTTCCTTTTTCCGCGTGACATTCATTTCTTCTTTGCAAACGAAAAAATAAATGCTATAATGCATTTGTTTTATTTTAAGGCAAAGAGGTGTGGAAAACCATTGTCGCAACTCGAAACACCATTGTTTACCGGACTGCTGGAACACGCCAAAAAAGATCCGGTCCAATTTCACATTCCCGGCCATAAAAAAGGAGCCGGCATGGATCCGGAATTTCGCGCCTTCATCGGGGAAAACGCCTTGGCGATCGATTTAATCAACATCAGCCCGCTCGATGACTTACACCATCCGAAAGGGATGATCAGACGGGCGCAAGAACTTGCTGCTGAAGCGTTCGGCGCCGATTATACGTTTTTCTCGGTACAGGGGACGAGCGGCGCGATCATGACGATGGTCATGTCGGTCGCCGGACCGGGCGATAAAATTATCGTGCCGCGCAACGTCCATAAATCCGTGATGTCGGCGATCGTCTTTTCCGGGGCCACGCCGATTTTCATCCATCCGGAAATCGATAAGGAGCTTGGCATTTCCCACGGCATCACCCCCCAAGCGGTCGAAAAAGCGCTCGAACAACACCCGGATGCCAAAGGGGTGCTCGTCATCAACCCGACGTACTTCGGCATTGCCGGCGATTTGAAAAAAATCGTCGAGATCGCCCATTCGTACAATGTCCCGGTGCTCGTCGACGAAGCGCATGGCGTGCATATCCATTTCCATGAACGCTTGCCGCTCTCCGCGATGCAAGCCGGCGCTGATATGGCGGCGACAAGCGTCCATAAGCTCGGCGGATCGCTGACGCAAAGCTCGATTTTAAACGTGCGTGAGGGGCTCGTTTCCGCCAACCATGTGCAAGCCATTTTAAGCATGTTGACAACGACATCAACATCGTATTTGCTGCTTGCTTCGCTTGATGTCGCCCGCAAACAGCTGGCGACGAAAGGACGGGAGCTCATCGACAAGGCGATCCACCTCGCGGAATGGACGCGGCGGCAAATCAATGAAATTCCGTATTTATACTGCGTCGGTAAAGAAATTTTAGGCACAGAAGCGACGTATGACTACGACCCGACGAAGCTGATCATCTCTGTCAAGGAGCTCGGTTTGACCGGCCATGATGTCGAACAATGGCTCCGCGAAACGTACAACATCGAGGTGGAGCTTTCCGATTTATATAACATTTTGTGCATCATCACCCCGGGTGACAGCGAGCGCGAAGCCGGTCTGCTCGTTTCAGCGCTTCGCCGTCTGTCGGAACAGTTCAGCCACCAAGCAGCCGCTGGGGTCAAACCGAAAGTGCTGCTCCCGGACATCCCGGCCTTAGCCTTGACGCCGCGCGATGCGTTTTATGCCGAAACGGAAGTTGTGCCGTTTCACGAGTCGGCGGGCCGAATTATCGCTGAATTTGTGATGGTGTACCCGCCTGGCATCCCAATCTTTATCCCGGGCGAAATCATTACGGAAGAAAACTTAAAGTATATCGAAACGAATTTGGCCGCTGGCCTCCCTGTCCAAGGCCCTGAGGATGATACGCTGCAAACGCTGCGCGTGATTAAAGAATATAAACCGATTCGCTAACAGCACAAGCCAGACAAACACCGGCTTGTGCTTTTTTTGTCAAATAAACGGCGCGCATGTGCCCCTTCCACATGCGCGCCTATCCGTTCCTTCCCCCATCAGTTTGACCGTTTTACTCTCTTTCTTCCCCTTCGTTGTCATGCTCGCAACAATCGCATTTTCCGTAAAGCGTTGTCACCTTTTCGTCTTCGAAATACCCAATCGTCGCTTCACATGCTTGACATACGATCGTGCCCATCCCCATAACCCCTTTATGATGATAAATTTCGTTGTTGATTTCATAATAATATATCACATTTCGATTGTCAATCCTAATTTGTATGTCACATTTAAAATAGAAATCACTTTTTGCAGCATGAAACTTTTTCGCCGCTATCCGGAAAAACGTGGTACAATGAATACAAACGAAACATAGGGATGGCGAAAGGAGAGAAGGGAATTGAACACATGCTTGAAGCTGCCGGCTGGGAAAACGGTTACAATCGAGGAAGTGAAACAGCTGCTCGAGCGCTACCGAACAGCGCTTGGCAAAACAGGAGAACAGCTCGGCTGGGCTTACGGACAGGCCGCGTTTCCGTATGCGGTCGGCGAACATGAAGCCGCCCTTTACTTGCAAGGCGACGGCCGTCTGTATAAAGGAATCGTTATTTCAGTGCGGACAACCGAGGAAGCAACGTTCATTGATGTAGCGCTGCCACCGGGGGCGACGCACGGGGATAAAGGGAAAGCAAATGAATTCAGCAAATGGCTCGGGAAAGCGCTTGGTGGCGAACTGCATTTGTTCAGCGGCCGGACGATGGTGTTTGGCAGCGCGTAAACAGCGGGCGTTCAACCGCTGTTTTTTATGATCCGAAAGCCAGGGGAAACGGCAAATGAACTGGCCTTGCCGAAAGGGGAGTATCGGAATCCCCGGCCTTGGATAAGCGGGGAAAGTCAATGGACAGCTTGCCAAATGAAATGCTGGCCGGCAAAATAAACAGCCGCCGTTACAATCGTCGTCAGCGCTGCTTGACGCGTTGCCAGACCGAGTTGGCGCGCCAGCAAAAATGCTATGTACATAAAGACGCACAACATCAGCCCGCGAAAAAACGGCCGATCCCGCCCTGATAACCACTCAATTAGCGAAAAACTGCTCCAAATCATCATCTGCAACAAAAAAGCAACGTATGCTTTCATCTCGAACCCATCTCCCGCTTTTCTTTACCATAACGATATGAAGCAACAGCGGAAAATAGTATGGAATTTTGGACAAGAAACAGACGAAGAGGAACGCCATTTCCGCCCGGACCGTCTTTGATTCAGATGCAGGCAGATAAACGCCGCTCCCCCGTTAGGCGCTGCCTTGACATAGCCATGAGTAAAAAGCGACCGGGTGAAGTTTGTCCTTCAATCCGGTCGCATTGCTGTTACTTCGTAATAATATGAATCGGTGTGCCGAGCGCCACTTCGGCTGCTTCCATGGCGATTTCGCCAAGCGTCGGATGCGCATGGATCGTCAAGGCAATATCTTCCGCCGTCATCCCAGCCTCAATGGCCAATCCTAGTTCGGCGATCATATCGGATGCGCTCGGGCCGATGATTTGCGCTCCGATGACGACGCCGTCTTCTTTGCGAACGACAAGCTTCAGGAAGCCGTCCGTGTCGTTCAGCGCCAAGGCGCGGCCGTTGGCGGCAAACGGGAACTTCGCCGTGATCACATCAATGCCTTCGTCTTTTGCCTGCTGCTCAAAATAACCAACGGAAGCGCACTCCGGATCGGAGAACACGACCGCCGGAATGGCGACATAATCGACGACTGACGGATGGCCGGCGATGGCTTCAGCCGCTACTTTTCCTTCATACGACGCCTTGTGGGCGAGCGCCGGCCCTGGGACGATGTCACCGATGGCGAAAATGTTCGGCACGCTTGTGCGGCATTGTTCGTCCACTTCAATCAAGCCGCGGTCCGTCATTTTAATGCCGACTTGTTCAAGGCCGAGCTCGTCCGTGTTCGGACGGCGGCCGACCGTGACTAACACGTAGTCAGCATCAACCGTTTTCGTTTCGCCGTTAGCTTCATACGTGACCGTGACGCCATCCGCGCGCTCCTCGGCTCCTTTTGCCAGCGCATTTGTCACGATGTCAACGCCTTTTTTCTTTAAGCGGCGTTTAATGATGGCCGCCATTTGTTTTTCAAAACCGGATAAAATTTCACCGGCCCCTTCCAAAATCGTTACTTTCGTTCCGAAGTTGGCGTAGGCTGTACCAAGCTCGATGCCGATATAACCACCGCCGATGACAACAAGCGATTTCGGAACTTCCCCAAGGTTGAGCGCTCCGGTCGAATCAAGAATACGGTCGGAAAACTTGAAACTCGGCAGCTCAATCGGGCGCGAACCAGTGGCGATAATGGCGTTTTTGAACGTATACGTCTGCGCGCTGTCGCCGTTGACGACACGCACCGTATTGGCGTCGACAAAATACGCTTCCCCTTTGACAATCTCCACTTTGTTTCCTTTTAACAGCCCTTCGACGCCGCCCGTTAATTTTTTCACGACGCTTGCTTTCCATTCTTGCACTTTGGCAAAATCGACAGTGACGTTCTCCGCCTTAATGCCCATTTCTTCGGAATGCTTCGCCTGCTCATAGCGGTGGCTTGCGGAGATCAGTGCTTTTGACGGGATGCAGCCGACGTTTAAGCAAACGCCGCCTAAGTTCCCTTTTTCCACAATCGTCACTTTTTGGCCGAGCTGTGCGGCGCGGATGGCGGCCACATAACCGCCAGGACCGGCACCGACGACGAGCGTTTCCGTTTCAATTGCAAAATCGCCAACTACCATCGTTTTACGCCTCCATTAATAATAATTCTGGATCGCTTAACAGCCGTTTAATGTGGTTGAGCGCTTTTTGCGCCGTTGCTCCGTCGATCATCCGATGGTCGAAGCTCAAAGAGAGCGCCAGAACCGGAGCAGCAACGATTTCGCCATCGCGGACGATCGGTTTTTCCGCGATGCGGCCGATGCCAAGAATGGCCACTTCCGGATGGTTGATGACCGGGGTGAACCATTGCCCGCCGGCTGAGCCGATGTTGGTAATCGTGCACGACGCGCCTTTCATTTCATTTGGCGCCAATTTGCCGTCCCGCGCTTTTTCGGCGAGCTCGTTGATTTCTTGCGCCAAGCCGAAAATCGGCTTCCGGTCGGCATGTTTAATGACCGGCACAAGCAAGCCGCGGTCTGTGTCAGCGGCGATGCCGATGTTGTAATAATGCTTATGGATGATTTCTTCCGTTTCATCATCGATGGACGTATTCAGCACCGGGTATTCACGCAGCGCGGAAACGAGCGCTTTGACAACATACGGCAAGAACGTCAGCTTGATGCCTTTTTCGGCCGCGATCGCTTTGAACTTTTTCCGGTGGGCGACGAGTTTCGTCACATCGACTTCGTCCATAAGCGTCACGTGTGGAGCAGTATGTTTCGAATGGACCATCGCTTTGGCGATCGCCCGGCGAATGCCGCTCATTTTCTCGCGCGTTTCCGGGAATTCCCCTTCCGGCGCGATCGGTTTCGCCGCCGCTTGCGGCGCTGCTTTTTCCTCGGCCGCCGGCGCCGGAGCGGGTTGGGCCGCGGCGTTTGCGCCGCCGGCAAGGAAGGCATCGACATCTTCTTTTAAGATGCGGCCATTTTTGCCTGTTCCTTGAACGAGGCGAATGTCCACACCTTTTTCACGCGCATATTTGCGCACAGACGGCATCGCGATGACTCGGCGGGTTGGATCCACTTCCGCCGCGGCTGCCGGAGCAGCAGCTTCAACGTTTTCCTCTTTCGACACCGCTTCCGTTTTTTCCTCTTTTTTCGTCTCTTCTTCGTGCTCTTGGCCTTTAAACGTCATGTTTTCATATCCCGGCGCATCAAGCGTGATAAGCGTTTGCCCGACCGTCGCCACCGTTCCTTCCGGGACGAGAATTTCAAGCACTTTCCCTTTGACCGGGGACGGAATTTCGACAACCGCCTTGTCGTTTTGCACTTCGCACAGTACGTCATCTTCGTTGACTTCATCGCCTGGTTTCACAAACCATTTAACGATCTCGCCTTCATGAATGCCTTCACCGATGTCCGGCAGCTTAAATTCAAATGCCACTGTATGTCGACCTCCTATCGTTTGCCGAAAATAGGCGGGGGAAATCGTTCCGCTCCCCCGGATTTGTCCGCTATTAGAAGTTCATCACTTTTTTCGCCGTTTCGATCACATCTTTAAAGTTCGGCAGCCACACCGACTCCGCTTGGGCAAACGGGTACACCGTATCCGGTGCAGCCACGCGCAATACCGGCGCCTCAAGGCTTAGAATGGCCCGCTCATTAATTTCGGCAACGACGTTGGCGGCGATGCCGGCCTGCCGCTGTGCCTCTTGGACGACGATGGCGCGTCCTGTCTTTTCCACCGACCCGATGATCGTTTCGATATCGAGCGGTTGCACGGTACGCAAGTCGACGACTTCAGCAGAAATGCCTTCCTTTTCTAATTCTGCCGCCGCCTTTAACGATTCATGCACCATGGCGCCGTATGCGATGATCGTTAAGTCTTTTCCTTCGCGCTTAATGTCCGCCTTGCCAATCGGAATTGTGTACTCCCCTTCCGGCACTTCTTGGCGGAACGAGCGGTACAGCTTCAAATGCTCAAGGAAAATAACCGGGTCGTTGTCGCGAATGGACGAGATGAGCAGCCCTTTGGCGTCATACGGCGTTGATGGAATGACGACTTTCAGACCCGGCTGTTGAGCAACAAGCCCTTCTAAGCTGTCCGAATGCAACTCTGGCGTATGAACACCGCCGCCAAAAGGCGAGCGAACCGTAATCGGCATATGGTAACGGCCGCCAGTGCGATAGCGAATACGTGCCATTTGCCCGGAAATCGAATCCATCACTTCATAAACAAAGCCAAAAAACTGAATTTCCGGCACCGGACGAAACCCTTGCAGCGCCAAGCCGATTGCCAGACCGCCGATTCCCGATTCGGCCAGCGGCGTATCAAACACGCGTTCTTCGCCGAACTCGGCTTGCAGCCCTTCGGTAGCCCGGAATACGCCGCCGTTGACCCCAACGTCTTCCCCAAAAATAAGCACGTTCGGATCATTTTTCAACTCGATGCGCAGCGCATCGGTGATCGCTTGAACCATTGTCATTTGCGCCATGGCTTACTTCGACTCCTTCTCTTTATAAATTTCATACTGTTCCTTTAAGTTCGCCGGCAACTCTTCGTACATGATGCTGATCAAGTCGGTTACTTTTTGCTTCGGCGTTTCATCTGCTTTTTTGATCGCCTCTTTAATATCCTCTTTCGCCTGCTCGATGACGCGGTTTTCCTCTTCCTCGCTCCATAAACCTTTTGCTTCCAAAAACTTCCGGAAACGTACAAGCGGATCTTTTTTCGCCCATTCGTTTTCCAGCTCTTTCGAACGATAGCGGGTCGGATCGTCGCCAGACATCGTGTGCGGGCCGTAGCGGAAGCAAAGCGTTTCGATGAGCGTCGGCCCTTCACCGTTAATGGCGCGTTCGCGAGCTGCCTTCACCGCTGCGTAGACCGCGAGCGCGTCCATGCCGTCGACTTGAATGCCCGGAATGCCGGCAGCAACCGCTTTTTGTGCCAACGTTTGGGCCACCGTTTGCTTTTCGACCGGCGTCGAGATAGCAAAGCGGTTGTTTTGCACGATAAAGATGGCCGGTGCTTTAAACGCTCCAGCAAAGTTGATCCCTTCGTAGAAATCGCCTTGCGATGTACCGCCGTCGCCCGTGTATGTAATGGCTACTGCTTTTTTGCCCCGCATTTTCAGGCCGAGCGCCACGCCGGCTGCTTGAATGTATTGGGCGCCGATGATGATTTGCGGCGGCAAGACGTTGACGCCTTCTGGGATTTGGTTTCCATGGAAATGGCCGCGTGAGAACAAAAATGCTTGGTAAAGCGGCAGCCCGTGCCAAACGATTTGTGGGACATCCCGGTATCCCGGCAAAATGAAGTCCTCTTTTTCAAGCGCAAAGTGGCTGGCAATTTGGCTTGCTTCCTGCCCGGCAGTCGGCGCGTAAAAGCCGAGGCGGCCTTGACGGTTTAACGAAATGGAGCGTTGGTCAAGAATGCGCGTATACACCATGCGGCGCATTAACTCTTTTAACTGATCGTCACTTAAATCCGGCATCGCCTCTTTATTGACGATTTCGCCTTCTTCATTCAAAATTTGGAACGTCGGAAACTGCTCGGCCACTTTCTCGAGCTGCTCCGCAAACCGAAACTGGGAGGTCTTCACACCCATTTTGTTCACCTCTGCCTTTCATCAAAAATTTGGAAATCAGGCTACATTCACCCATATACTATTAATGTACCCAAAATGAAGAAGAAATAAAAAAGGGCCACCACTTGGCGCCGCTGCAAACGAATCAGGCGCCCAAATCTGTATTATTGTTTTTTACTTTCAAATTAGTACAATGTCCATCCACAAGATTTAGTTTACACTTTATTTTTTTAGTCGTCAATCTCTTTGATTTGTCTTGTTTTTTCTCTTTCTGGAATGGATATATTTGGTTAATAGAGGTCAGTTTTATAAAACTGTTATATTACATAGGCGAATGACTGTATTAATTCTGTGTTATATTTTTGAAAAAATATAAATCATGTTGCCACCTTTCTTATTGTTGAGAGCGTTTTCTAACATAAATGTTATTTTTTCTTTATTCCTCAATAATATATCTAGACAACCGCATTTTCATTTACGGCATGTGAGCATTTTTGTTAGACTAAAATATAAACAGCCATGCCAAAGACAGGGAGTGAAAAAGCGGATGATCACGATGAAAGATATCATTAAAGAAGGACATCCGACGCTGCGGAAGATCGCCGAGCCCGTTCCACTGCCGCCTTCGGAGGAAGACAAGCGCATTTTGCAAAGCTTGCTTGACTATGTCAAAACGAGCCAAGACCCGGAACTGGCGGCCAAGTACGGCTTGCGGCCCGGCATTGGGCTGGCCGCTCCGCAAATTAACGTATCAAAGCGGATGATCGCCGTCCATGTTACTGACGAAAACGGAACGCTATACAGCTACGCCTTGTTCAACCCGAAAATCGTCAGCCACTCTGTACAGCAATGTTATTTGACAACCGGGGAAGGCTGCCTGTCCGTCGACCGCGATGTGCCAGGGTATGTGCCGCGCTACGCCCGCATCACCGTCACCGGCACAACGATCGACGGCGAAGAAGTCACCTTGCGCCTTAAGGGATTGCCAGCTATCGTCTTTCAGCATGAAATTGATCATTTAAACGGCATTATGTTTTACGACCATATCAATCCGGCCGACCCGTTTAAAGCGCCGGAAGGAGCGATCCCGATCGGGCGCTGAAACAATGTCAAGTTCCGGGCGGCGCCCGACGTTTTTTACAAACAAAAAGCGGTCCCGCCAGATGAGCGGAGACCGTTTTTTATGGAAGCAATTGCAATTGCTTGAGCCCGTGCCAGATGCCTTCCTCGGCGACCGGTTTGGTGACAAAATCGGCGACCCGTTTCACTTCCTCATGGGCATTGCCCATTGCCACCCCGGTTCCAACGAACGACAGCATTTCGATATCATTTAGTCCATCGCCGAACGCATACACATCTTCTTTGCTAATCCCAAGCTTCTCGATCATAAGGCGGATCCCTTCCGCCTTTGAGCCGCCCGCCGGCAGCACGTCCGTTGACACATCGTGCCAACGAACAAAGCGGAATTCCGGATAGTTGCGCACATACGGCGCTTCTTCTTCAGCGCGGCAAAACAACAGCGCTTGATAAATATCTTTGTTTTCGTAATACAAAGGGTCGACGGGCGGATGGGCAAACTTCAAGCTTCCCATGCTGACGTGAATATGCGGGTGGTCGTCGACGCTCGCTCTCATTTTCTCCGCATCCATAAAGACGAGCGGATGACCGTTTTGGTGGGCCTCTTCCATCAGCGCCCTCAGCTTCTCGCGACGGAGCGGCTGCTTATACAGCACGTTCCCTTCAAAAACGACGTATTGACCGTTAAAACTGACGAATGAATCAATGCCAAGCTGGCAGCGTACATGTTCAAACATAAACGGCGCCCGTCCGGTGGCGATGGCCACATAGACGCCGGCCTGTTTCAGTCGGCGGATCGCCTCAATCGTTGACGGCGGCAACTGTTTTTGCTCGTCAAGGAGCGTGCCGTCGATGTCGAAAAATACGATTTTTCTGCCCACATTCTCTTCCCCTTGCCGAAAATATATTCACTGTCTACCGTACTGAAAAACGGGCTAGATGTCAACCGAAACGCCACGATTCGTTCCATTTTTACCCACGAAAAACAAACCTTCGCCTACATATCATATATAATAGAACATTTACTTTCGTCGCAAAATGAGTACAATAAAAAGTAAGGAGTGATGAAAAATGTTGAAAAAGCTGAAAAAAAAGCTGCTTCAACAATGGAAAGATTTGCTCCGAAAAAAACTGATCGCCTAACTGTTCCAACAATAGCCCTTCCGCACGAAGGGCTTCTTTCCCACTTTGGCGAATGAAACAATTGAAACTCGTCAAAGATGGTACATATCGTCGGCACATCCCTCGCCTGCTTTTTGCTTTTGGCAATAAAAAACATGAAAACGATGGTTAATTCCTATATAATAAAAAAGCAATCATTGTACGATAAGGAGAGAGTTCACGATGATTTTCAAAGTGTTTTATCAAGAAAATGCAGATGAAGTGCCCGTGAGAGAAAAAACGAAAACGCTGTATATCGAAGCCGAGTCAGAGCGGGACGTACGCCGAAAACTGCAGGACCGTCCGATCAATATCGAGTATATTCAGCCGTTAGAGGGAGCGCATTTGGAGTACGAAAAGCGAAGCACTAACTTTCAAGTATTGGAGACTTCATCATGAAACTATTGACCGATCAACAAGTTGGCGTGTTTGCCCTCGGCGGACTGGGTGAAATCGGGAAGAATACATACGGCGTACAATTTCAAGACGAAATTATTGTCATCGACGCGGGCATTAAATTTCCGGAAGACGAATTGCTTGGCATTGACTACGTGATCCCTGACTATTCGTATTTAGTCAAACATGCCGAAAAAGTAAAAGGGTTGTTCATTACCCACGGACATGAGGACCATATTGGCGGCATCCCATATTTACTCCGGCAGGTGAACATCCCCATTTACGGCGGCAAACTGGCGCTCGGACTTATCCGCAACAAACTCGAGGAACACGGATTGCTTCGTCAGGCTAAACTCATTGAAATTCGCGAAGATGATGTCATCCGTTTCCAAAAAACAGCGGTCACCTTTTTCCGGACGACGCACAGCATCCCGGACAGCTACGGCATCGTTGTCAAAACGCCGGTCGGGCAAATCGTCCATACCGGAGACTTTAAATTTGACTTCACACCGGTCGGCGAGCCGGCCAATTTGACGAAAATGGCCGAAATCGGGAAAGAAGGCGTTCTTTGCTTGCTGTCAGACAGCACAAACAGCGAAATTCCACATTTTACGATGTCTGAGCGGCGTGTCGGTGAAAGCATTCATGACATTTTCCGCAAAGTGGATGGACGGATTATTTTCGCGACGTTTGCCTCCAATATTCACCGGCTTCAGCAAGTGACGGAAGCCGCGGTCGCCAATAACCGAAAAATCGCCGTCTTCGGCCGCAGTATGGAAGCGGCCATTGAAATCGGTCAAGATCTCGGCTACATTAAATGTCCGAAAGGTACGTTCGTCGATGCGAATGAAATCAACCGGCTGCCGGCCAACCGGGTGACGATTTTATGCACCGGCAGCCAAGGTGAACCGATGGCGGCTTTGTCGCGCATTGCCAACGGCACGCATCGGCAAATTCAAATCATCCCAGGCGACACGGTCGTCTTTTCTTCGTCGCCGATTCCGGGCAACACGGTGAGCGTCAACCGGACGATCAACATGCTGTACCGGGCCGGCGCCGAAGTGATCCACGGCCCGCTCAGCGATATCCACACGTCCGGACACGGCGGGCAAGAAGAGCAAAAACTCATGATCCGGTTGATGAAACCAAAATATTTTATGCCGATCCACGGCGAATACCGGATGCAAAAAATGCATGCTAAGCTCGCCATTGATTGCGGCGTGCCGGAGGCAAACTGCTTTATTATGGATAACGGCGAAGTGCTCGGCATCAGCGACAGCGAAGCGCGCATCGTCGGCAAAATTCCGTCCGGCTCCGTCTACATCGACGGCAGCGGCGTCGGTGACATCGGCAACATCGTCTTGCGCGACCGCCGCATTCTATCGGAGGAAGGGCTTGTGATCGTTGTCGTCAGCATCAACATGAAAGAGTTCAAAATCGCTGCCGGTCCGGATATCATTTCGCGCGGCTTTGTCTACATGCGCGAGTCAGGCGACTTAATCAGTGAAGCGCAGGCGCTCATCGCCAAACACCTCGAAAAAGTGCTCGAACGGAAAACAAATCAATGGTCGGAAATTAAAAATGAAATTACAGAAACGCTCGCTCCGTTCTTGTACGAACGAACGAAACGGCGGCCGATGATTTTGCCGATCATCATGGAGATTTAATTGAGCAGGAGAGGAGGACTAGCCCTCGTCGTCTCCCACCACCGTACGTACCGTTCGATATACGGCGGTTCGATTAAGCCTGACGCAGAGATTTGTACCGATATAAACGCCTCCAAAAAAGGGAGCCTTTCACAAGGCCCCCTTTTTTATACAATCGACTTGTAAACACTGCCGTCCGTGAGTGTGAAGCGCCGGGTACTTCCCTTTCCGCCAAAAACAAAGCTAGAGCGAACCCCAAGGGCGGAGGCTTCGTTTCTTCACATTAGCCGACGACTTTTTCCTCAAACCGGTCGATGTCACTGTCAGCACCGATCACGACCAACACATCGCCTTTGCGGATGATTTCCGAGGCGAGCGGGGAGACGATGACGCTTGCCCCACGCTTAATGGCGACGATGTTAATGCCGTAACGGGCGCGGATGTCCAGCTCCAAAAGCGAATGGCCGTCAAGCCGCTCACTCGCCACAATTTCGACGATGCTATGTTTGTCCGACAACTCCAAATAGTCCAAGACGTTGTTTGAAATAAGATTATGGGCGATCCGCTCGCCCATATCCCGCTCCGGGTGCACGATCTGGTCAGCGCCGATTTTTTTGAGCACTTTTTCATGGTAATCGTTCGTCGCCTTGACGGTGATATGGTTGACACCGAGCTCTTTTAAAATGAGCGTCGTCAAAATGCTCGCCTGAATGTTGTCGCCGATCGCCACAATGACATGGTCAAAGTTGCGGACACCTAAGCTTTTCAGCACATTTTCATCAGTTGTGTCGCCGACAACAGCGTGCGAAGCGATCGCCGCAAATTCATTCACCCGGTCTTCATCAATGTCAATCGCGAGCACTTCCATCCCTTGTTCGCTCAACGTGCGGCAAATGCTGCCGCCAAACCGTCCGAGGCCGATGACGGCAAACTGTTTCTTTTTCACCGTTGATTCCTCCATCTCTTGTCAATCATCACTTTTTCCCCTTATTGTAGCAAAAAAGAAAAGGATCGAAAATAATGCTTCGCTCCTTTTCAACCGCCCATTATGCCTGCTCCGCCTTTTCCGTTTCTTCGAGCACGCGATTGACACGTTTTTCAAGCATTTTCATGCCGCTGCTGCCCGCTTGGAAATGGCGGAGCTTCCCTTCGGAATCAAACACGTAATTTTATGCTCGTTATTGACTAAAATCGGCTGGATAATGCCGTGCTCTTCAGCTGTTTTTTTCACAAGCCCAATGTCCAAATCGTGTTCCGAGCGCGGCATATGAACAGATCTGACATTGTGCTTGTCTTTATACCGGCCGCGGAATTCGTTCACTTGCGGCATCGCTTCTTTGCACAAATGGCAGCTGACCGACCAAAAATGGATAAACGCCGGTTTTTCGCCGATCAACTCATCCCTTGATACTGTCCCATTTAACGTGGCCATTGCCCCAGTCAGCTCCGGCATTAGTTCGCGCCGTTTCACGCTTCATCCCCCCATCGGAAAAGAAAGGTCTAACGCCCGTTAGACCTTTCTTTATGATTCACGCGAATCTCCTTATACCGTCAACGTCGCTTGCCCCGGCTTCCAGTTTGCCGGGCAGAGGCCGCCGGTTTGCAGCGCTTGCAGCACGCGCAAGATCTCATCAACATCGCGGCCGATGTTATTATGGTGAACGACGGCATATTTCAGCTCGCCTTCCGGATCGATGATGAACAAACCGCGCAGCGCGACGCCCTCTTCCTCGATAAGCACGCCGTAATCGCGCGAAACTTGCTGCGTCCGATCAGCGGCGAGCGGGTATTTAATTTGGCCGATGCCGTTTTGATCGCGCGGCACGTCCATCCACGCCTTATGGGAGTAAACCGAGTCGGTCGACGCGCCGATCACGACCGCATCTAAGTCTTCGAACTCATCATAACGGTCGGAGATGGCCGTAATTTCTGTCGGACAAACGAACGTAAAGTCGAGCGGGTAAAAAAACAGCACGGTCCATTTGCCGTTTTTCATGTTTTCCTCAAGGCTGACGCGGCCAAATTCTCCGTTCGGCAGGACGGCTTCCATTTCAAAACGCGGCGCTTGTTTCCCGACTAAGCGCTCTGCCATATGTAATCCCTCCATTGCGAAAAAATATCGATGCCATACCGATCACCGACGTCATTCATGGCGACTCCCCCTATTTTGGATCGACGGTTATCACTAATGACTGTTCGTCATCGTTTCGTTGTTTCTGTTTTGAGAAGGAACGGCCGCTGCCTCCTTATTGGTTGACCCAACCTTCCCATTAGGTTTGCCTATGCTGTCGGCCCCATAAAAAACGGGCTGCTGGCGCACACAGCCCGACAATCGTTACCGAAGCTTTTGTTCAACTTTTTGGCAAATTTCTTCTGCTGTAAGTCCGCTCGCTTCAATGACCGGGCCGGACGTGACAATGTTTTGGATGCCGGCGACGTTTGGATCCAAGCCGGTAATGACGCAGCAATCGCAGCCTCTGGCATCTTGTTCTCCGCGCAGCGGAACAACGTCATACCCTCTTTCCTTCAACGCCTCCTGCACATCGGTCAGCGATTGCTCAACACCGATTTTCGCCATCACACTCCACCTCCTCACACACATAATGTGCCTTAATAGAGGCGGAACTATACTTCATTCCATATTTCCTTTCCACGAAACATAGCTGATTAAAAAGTCGATGGCCCGGTCGATCGCTGCTTCATTCGGAGCCAGCTTCGCATGATGCAGCCCGTACGCCGAATCAACGCCAAGCCAAAACATAAAACCGGGAATCTCCGCCAACATATAACCAAAATCCTCACCCGTCATCGCCTCTTTGCAACGGATGACGGTCATATCGGAGCGAGTGGCGGCAAATTGGATAAATTCCGCCGTCAATGCCGGGTCGTTGTACACTTCATGGTACATGGCGCCGTAATCGATCGCCGCTTCGCATTCGTAGGCCACTTCCACTCCCCGGACGATCGCTTCAATCCGCCGCTTCACCGCCTGCATCGCAGCGGTCGACAACGTCCGGATCGTCCCTTCAAGCCGGGCGCGTTCCGCGATGACGTTTTGTACTGTCCCGCCGGTAATTTTCCCGATTGTAATCACCGCACTGTCAAGCGGGTCGACGTTACGGGCGACGATCGACTGCAGCTGGGTTACGAGCGTGCAGGCGGCAACAACCATATCATTCGCCAAATGGGGAAAAGCCGCATGGCCGCCTTTCCCTTTTAAATCGATAAACAGCTCCGACGTATTGGCAAACAGTAGTCCTTCTTTCGTCGCAATCGTGCCGACCGGATATTCCGGGGCAATATGCAAGGCGACGATCATATCCGGCCTCCACTCGCGCATGATATCGCTTTTTAACATCGGTTTCGCCCCGCCCGGCCCTTCTTCCGCCGGCTGGAAAATAAACAGCAAATCGTCTTTGATCGGGTTACGGGCAAAATGGGCAAGCACGCCAAGGGCGATGCTCATATGAACGTCATGGCCACACGCATGCATCTGCCCTTCATGCTCAGAGCGGTATGGCAAGTCGGTTTCTTCACCGATCGGCAAGCCATCGATATCGGCGCGATAGCCGATCGTTTTTCGCGGCGATGTTCCTTTCACTTTGACAAAAATGCCCGTTTTCCATGTTCGGACGTCAAGCCGCTCTTGCGGCAGGGATCGAATATAATTCAACAAATATTGCTGTGTTTTAAACTCTTGAAACCCAAGCTCAGGAATTTTATGCAAATCCCGGCGAATGGCGACAAATGGACTGATCGCTTCCATCTTCTCTCCTCCATTGGAAAAAAGCTGCCCTGTAGGCGGACAGCTTTTTTGCGTGATTATAATTGACGAAGTTCTTGTTTCATTTCCGTTTTCGCCCTCGTTTGTTCGTCAATTTGCTTAATGACGCGCGCCGGGATGCCGGCCACGACTGTATACGGCGGCACGTCTTCGACGACGACCGCGCCGGCAGCGACGACCGCCCCTTTGCCGACGGTGACGCCTTCCAAAATGACGGCATTCGCGCCGATAAGCACATCGTCTTCAATGATCACCGGCTTGGCCGATGGCGGTTCAATCACTCCGGCCAACACCGCACCAGCGCCAACATGGCAGTTTTTCCCTACCGTCGCCCGGCCGCCGAGCACGGCGTTCATATCGATCATCGTCCCTTCACCGACGACGGCGCCGATGTTAATGACCGCTCCCATCATAATAACGGCGTTGTCACCGATTTCCACATGGTCGCGAATAATGGCGCCCGGCTCGATGCGCGCCTTGATTCCTTTTAAATCCAAAAGCGGAATGGCTGAATTGCGGCGGTCATTTTCGACGACATAATCTTCGATTTTGTCTTGATTCGCTTCGATTGCAGCTTGAATGTCTTGCCATTCGCCAAACACGACGCCGGCGTTGCCAGCGATGAACGTTTTTGCGCCCGGGCCGAAGTCAATGCCTTCCATGTTCCCTTTTATGTATACTTTGACCGGGGTCGATTTTTTGCTGTTTTGGATAAATGAGATGATTTCGTTCGCATCCATCATTTTCATGGGCCATTGCTCCTCCTTGTCCATGTTCGTTCCTTCTTTACTGTAGCAAAACAAAGATGATCGTGACAAGCATAAATTCCCGGGCACACCCGTCTACGGCTTAGGCGTTCCTTTTTGTTTGCGCAATTCTTTATTCAGCCGCTTTAAAATTTCCCGCCGGGTAAAAATTCCTTCAAAATAGCCATCATCGTTTTCTACACAGACGAACGGATGGTTGACGATGAGTCCCACCGCTTTCCAAAGCCGGTCGTCAAGCCGCAAGCGCGGAATGTTTCGGTTCATCACTTCTTCGACTTTCATCGTCTCAAGCCGTTCAAATTCGATGCGCTCCAATCCTAAGATCGCGTCCATAATCATCGTCATGCCAATCAACCCATGCAGCTTGTACGATGTATCAAGCACTGGGATCGCCGAATAGCCGGTTTTTGTGAGGACAAGGAGCGCATGATCCAAATAATTGCCCACCTGGACGTGCGCCACCTTGTCAGCTGGAATCAAAAACGGCTTGACAGTCATGTTCGCCCATTCATCATTCATAAATAAGCTCATCCATACGTTCCGCCTTTCTCTGTATGCATCTTCTCCTCTCCACCTGTATGATATCATAAAAAAGACTATCGCTTCTTTACAAGCGATAGCATCATGCCTTGTTTTTATCCTTCCTCTGTCAACAGCCGGTCATACAAACGCAAAAGCTGCCGGTATCTCTGTTCATCAGCCTCTTTATCCCCGTTTTCAATATCCGCCAGCTCAGAACGGACAAGTTCGAGCGCATATTGCTGGCTGAACATCACCTCAAGCAACAGTGACGCCTCCTCGCCCGACAGTTTGAGCGGCAGCCGCTTCGCCATCTCCATTCCCCCTTTGCCTCTTCCGCTTTCATATATATTCAGCAGCAAGGGGAAAAAGTCGTGGAAAAAAGCGTTATTTGCGGACAACGAAAAAGGCCATCCATGCGAACGGGATGGCCCTTTCTCTCAATAATAGCGCAGTGCCAAATAACCGATGGCAAAAATAGCGAGCAAAACCGCAAGCACGTAAGCGAGCAACATCGGGTTGCGCATATACGCATGTTCTTGCACCGTTTTCGGAATCGGCCCGTCAAGCTCCCCTTGCCAGCGCTGTTGGCGACCAAGGCGAACCGTATAGACGAACCCGATGACCGCGATCAGTACAGAGAGGGCAGATAACACAAAAGTGAGCTGTGCCATAAGTTTCACCTCATGTTTACTTTGCCGCAACGAGGTGATTTTATACGGTCAATAATGAGCGTCATGCTCAAACAAATAGCTGTAAGACAAGTCAATAAACAAATAATGGCGCTCGTCAATCGGATATGAATACGTCCGGATCGTTTCCCCGGTTTCAATGTCTGTATATAAATCCGATAAAATCCCTCTCCGGCGCGAACGCATACGGATGATGTTTTCCAAAAAATACGGGCGCCAGCTCCAATTTTTCATGAAATATTGCCGCTCCAACTCCCAGCGTCCACCGCGCTTAAACATATTGCCGGACTGCTGGAAACCGTCTTCATCGCAGACGTAAATGCGGAAACAGACGTCATCAAGCTCGCCGGCCAACAGTGAAATGAGCTCATTAAAGTCACCCGCTTTTTTGTATTTGCCAAGCAGCGCCGTAATCCGCTGCTGAAACTGCTCAGAAATTTGATACAGCGTTTCGAGCTTTTTCTTTTCCTGTTGGATGAAGCGATGACATTCTTGGCGGAGCAACTCTTTCAACAAATCGCGCGGCACGACTTCCGGCGCCGGCTTCGCCAAATAATACCCTTGGTAGTAGCGGCCGCCATGCCGCCAGGCGTACTGGAGCTGAAATGACGTTTCAATGTCCTCATACAGAAGCGTTGCCCCGATTTTGCGGGCCAACAGCGAAATGGAATGAACAATTTCTTGATAAGCTTGGTGGACAGACGTTTTTCGCAATTCGTGCAAATCGATTTTTAAAATGTCGGGTGACAAAACGCCGATCCGCTCGAGATGAATGCTATGTTCCGCGATGTTGTCAACCGCCACCTTAATGCCATACGTACGGATATACGTCAGTAAATGGCTGAGCTGATCCAAATCGCCTTTAAAATGCTGCTCGTTAATTTCCAATACAATACGGCTAAGCGCCAATCCTTTCGCTTCATAGGAAAGGAGCAACTGTAAAAACGATTCGCCGCGGTCAAGCATTAACAAATTGGCATCACGATTTATAAAGATGAGCAGCGTCTGATCGGGCAGCGTGAGAAAATAATCAAGCGCCTTTTTGGTGATGACATCATCCACTTCAATGCGAAACTCTTCCGGGATTGTTTCGTCATGAAAAAACGGCCCGAGGCTGACCGGCCCCGCTTCCGTTTGAAAGCGTCCAAGCACTTCATACCCGACGACGCCATGCTCATCGGCGCTAAAAATCGGTTGATAGTGGGGGATCGCTTGCGACAAGTTGGTCATAACGTCTAATGCATCCATCATGCTCACCTCATTCTTGTCGACCATCTTTGCCTTTATTATACCATATTGCCCAACCTTTCCCGGCACGAAAAAAAGCGGCCCCTAACGATAGGGAATCCGCTTAGGCAGCAGCTGCCGTTTCGCATATGTAAAGTAAAAAACGCCTGCTGACGCCGTTGGCCGATATATTGCTGCCACACGCGCCTTACAGCTTGCTGATGTTCGGGTGGAATTCGACTAAAACGGGCGCCGGTTCAGCCATTGCCCGCCGTCGACCGCGATGCAGGCGCCGTTGATGTAGGCGGCTTCATCCGAAAGCAAAAAGGCGGCGACCGCTGCAATCTCTTCCGGCGTTCCAAGCCGTCCGAGCGGCACGCTTTCGATCGTCATCCGTTCTGCCTCCTCCGATTCCCAAAGCCGCTCGGCCCCGCCCGTCCGCTCGATCGGCCCCGGGGCGATGGCATTGACGCGGAATCCATACTTTTTCCCCCACTCGACCGCCAGTGTGCGCGTCATCGCCAACACTCCCGCCTTGGCGCTTGCCGAATGAATCACTCCTGCGCCGGCATGCCAGGCGTATGTGGCAATGATGTTAACGATATTCCCCTTCAAGCCGCGCTGAATCCAATAGTTGCCGACTTCGCGGCTGCAATAAAACGTGCCGTTTAATACGATGTTAATGACGCTGTTCCAACCGTTGACCGAAAGTTTTTCCGCCGGGCAAATAAAATTACCGGCCGCATTGTTGACAAGGGCATCGATGCGGCCAAACTCGGCATCAGCCCTTTTGACCATCTCAGCGACTTGCTCCGGATCGCGCACATCCATCGGAACGGTGAGCACCCGTCCGCCGTCCGGCACGGCCATTTCCCGTTTTGCCTCTTCGAGCGCCTCAGCTCGCCGCCCGGTAATGACGACGTTCGCTCCTTCAGCAACAAACCGCTTCGCCATATATTTTCCCATTCCACTCGACCCGCCGGTAACAATAATGATTTTCCCGTTCATTCTCTCTCCCCCTATGACTGATGATTCATTCATCCTATTCATACGTTGGCTTCTTTCTTTCTTTTTTCTAGCATAGGGCAAATCCTCCATCTTTTCAATAGAAATGACTGATTTTTTCGAAAAACAAAATTCAACGGTCCCTTGTCCATCTTTCCGTCTTCTTGAGAATGAGGGCCTTTCTCATTTGGCACTATTATTTTTCTCCTATTGTTCTTTCCTGCCGGTTTTCGTTATAATAAAGCTACTTGTGAAAGGACGGCGGAACGATGCACCGGATTGAAACGGCCAAAATGACCCGACGTACGTTTTTGAAAAAGCTGACACGCACCGGATTCGTCACGGCGCTGGCAACATCATTCGCTTACGGCTACGCCCGCTGGATTGAGCCTTCGCACTTGACGGTGACGCACCATACGCTGTCACATCCGCTCATCCCGAAGGCGTTTAACGGCGTGAAACTGCTGCAGTTCAGCGACCTCCACCTCGGCCATTATTACAGCTTGGAACGATTTTATCGCATCATCGCCCACATCAATGAGCTGCGACCCGATCTCGTTGTCTTTACTGGCGATTTGCTTCATGAAGCGAACCGATACCCGGACACTGAAGCGGTCGCAGAGGCGTTGGCCGGCATCCGCGCTCCGCTTGGGAAATTTAGCGTTTATGGAAATCATGACCATGGTGGCTACGGGACTGACATTTATCGCCGGCTGATGGAGCGGGCAGGATTTCGCGTCCTTGTCAACGAGCATGTGCTCGTCCGCCGCGGGAGACAGGCGATCGCGGTGGCCGGCGGCGACGATATGATGCTCGGCCGGCCCGATTGGGCGAAAATGATAGCCGGCATTCCGCCGGCAACTTATACGATCGCCCTCGTTCACGAACCGGATGGCGCCGTTGAGACGTGCCGCTACCCGATTCATGTTCAGCTGTCCGGCCATAGCCATGGCGGACAAATTCAGCTGCCGTTTATCGGTCCGCTCATTACACCGCCGCTGTCCGAACGGTATTATGAAGGATTTTACCGCGTCGGCGGGCTGGTGCTGTACGTCAATCGCGGTCTCGGCACAACAAGGGTGCCGCTTCGCTTTTTCTCCCCGCCGGAGCTGACGCTCTTTTCACTGATTCATCGCTAGAAATGGGGCAAGCAGACCACAACTATGTTATAATAGAAAGAAAAAAGGAGACATGTCGATGAAACCGTTGCAGTTGACGGTCGACAATATCGCCAAGGCCATTTTTACGGTCAACCGCCATGCGAAGACGGCATTGAACCCTTCGTTTCTTTATCTTCTCAAGAAAAAAGCGATTGAAAAACTCCTTGAAGAAGGCAAGGCGAAAAAAGTCGGCCTCCACTTTTCCCGCAATCCGAAATATAGCCAGCAGCAATCGGACGTGCTTGTTGCCGTCGGCGACTACTATTTCCACATTCCCCCGACGAAACAAGATTTCGCCACCCTCCCGCACCTCGGCGCGCTCAGCGACTCATACCGAAACCCTTCCGCCCGGATGCCGTTATCACAGGCAAAAGCGATTCTCATCGCCTACACCGGGATGGAGGAATCGACAGAACGAAAGCCGAAACGATTGACAAAGCCGGCGGTCAAGCGGCTCGGTGGCCGCTACGAAAGGCGGAGGATTTAATGGAATCAGCAGCTTCAAAACGTCATTTCTCAAAAATGAAAACACTCTGTCGCATCTTATGTTTCTTTCCCCACTATAACCAAGTGGTCAAAGGCGCCAGGATGTTTCCGGCGCCTCCGTCCCCTCTCTCTGCTTATTAAAGATCCCCCATCCTCCCATAGTGAGGCAAGTTTGTGAGCATCGCTTCGCCTGTCTTCCCAGCGATGCCCGTTACGAAGGATTTAGACGGATACCCCTTTTCGTTTTATGCTCCCCCATTGTTTTTGACGGCGGATGGCATCGATGATTCCCTCGCATCGCCACCACGCCGTCAGCGGGCGATACCAAAACGTTTCCGTCAGCGCGAAGAAAAAGAGCCATACAAAATCAGAGACGTTCGGGAACTTCCGCTCGGTCCATTCCTCAAACAACACAGCGGCAGCGGACAAAAGCGATCCATATAAAACGGAAACCGCCAACAAAAGAAGAGCAAACTCGACGTATATGCTTCCAAGAAAAAGCGAAAGAACCATCACGATATATCCGGCCAGTTCAACGACAGGGCCTAGAAGTTCAATGAACCAAAAATAAGGAAAAGAAAGAAGGCCGATTGAACCATATTTCGGGTTCCACAACAGCGGCCGATGGCGCCATAAGCTTTCAAGCAGCCCGCGATGCCAGCGTCGGCGCTGTTTACGCAAGTCGCCATATGTTTCCGGCGCCTCCGTCCAGCAAACCGGATCCGGGATATACATCTCATATTTCGCAACCTTTGCATAATATACAAAAAACAACCCGAATATGCGCATAAAAATAATTTTTTATACAAAAATTGTAAAATAATTAATTTTTATTCGGTCAAACCTGGCTTATTTCGAATTTTTATTCAGGGTGCGAAATGTGAGATAATTTTTTTCGGCTCGTTTTTTTCCCGCGCCAACCGGTGCAGGCGCACGACGAGCTCCATATCTTCACCGGCCGTATCCGCATATCCTCCTGCTTCAATCACCCATTGTTTGGAAAAGACGCCAAACGCCCCAGAAACAATCAGCAGCAAGTTATGGCGGCTTAAGCCGAGACGGCCGAGCAAAAACGCGCGTAAATATTCGATCGTCTGCATAATGACAAGCGGCCGCCGTGACAACCCCACCTTCACGATGTCACCGCGCTCAATCCGGCAGCCATTGGCGATGCGGATGCTGCCCCCCGAAGCGATCACGTCCCCGTCCGACTCGATGATCGGCTTCATCACTTTTAAAAAGGCACGCCGCTCCAACACGGAATCGCCGTCAATCGAACAAATATATGGATAGCAGGCGGCGTTAATCCCGGCGTTTAACGCATCTGCCTTTCCGCCGTTTTCTTTATCAAGAACGAGCAGCTGTGGATAGGATGGTGACTGGTAAATGGTTTTGATTTCTTTTGCTGCCAGCTGGTGACGAATCACACGGTAAACGGGGCGAAGCCCGAAATGCTGAATCAACCGCTCGAGCGTTCGGTCTGTCGAACCGTCATTAATCACGATCACCTCATATTGCGGATATTCAATGCTGAGCAGCGAGCGAATCGAACCGATAATGCCGGCTTCTTCATTATAGGCGGGGACGAGAATAGACACCGGCTTCGCGTAACTGGCATCCAGCAGCTCCTCGTACGGTTCCCAGTCGTCAAGCCGGCGGGTGCGCCGTAAATAAATAAAGGAAGCAGCGAGCAAAAATGTGTAAAAAACGACAACACCGGTCATATAAACGAGCACAGCCTGCCCGATAACCGACACAAGTGCCTGCCATAACCCCACTATGTCTCCTCCTTCCCGAGCCATTGCCTTGCCATATCGCGAGCATAGCGGTCGTCTGCTTTTCGAGCCGCTGTGCGCAATACAGCTCGGCCGCCCGGGAGACGGGCGATGGCGGCTGCCGCCTCCGAACGAACAGCAAAGGACCGATCCGCCAGCCGCCTGTACAAAAGCGGGAGCAGCTCTTCTTCCCGGCATTTCCCGGCAAGACGGGCCGCCATCAATCTCTCTTGCCAGTGCGGCGAGCGCAAGTGGCGTCCAAGCTGTTGTGCGCCAAGCGGCACACCGATTTCCGCCATCGCCTTGAGCGCACGGACGCGAATTTCCAATTGTTTCGATGCCAACAGCCGCTGCAAAACCAGCCGTTCTTGGCAGCGGCGGATGCCGATCATGTCGATCAACGCATATTTTCCCGCCGGCGGCAGTTCGGCAAACCGCTTTTTCACTTGCTGAAGCAACCGCTCGCTCATATGGCCGAAAATGACTCGATATGTAAATTGTGTCAATTCATATTTCGGTTGAAATACGTACGTCACTATCGGACGATAATCAAATTTGGCGAAAATGACCAAAATTTTCGCCACCTCTCCTTGCGTAACCCGGTCGGAGCGATATAGTTGTTCGATGTCCGGGAGCATCGCTTCCATCTGCAAATCTTCGATAAAAAACAGGGCATTCATCCGTTCGTCCCAGTGTCGACTTGCCAACCAACGGCGCAGCCAACCTTGAAAGTGTGCTTCGGCAAATGCGCGAATGCGCGCCTGCACATGTTTTCCTTTCAACAGCGAAGCAAAACTGTCCAACAGTTGGAGCACGGCTTCCCGCTCGAGCGGCGACGAAAAACGAAACGAAGGCTCCTCCTCGCCGAGCAAATAGCGGAGCAGGGGGAGCCGATGCTCTTCCTTATAGGCGCGAAGTTGGGTCTCACGCCGGTTTTCCCGCCATTTGCGTACGATTAAATAAATGAATACCCCGGCCAACACCACCGACAAGGCAGCGACCGCCACGGTGGCGAAAACGAGTGCCATTACTCATCGAGCTCCTTTAGCAACCGGCGCAGCCGCGCTTCAAGCTCAAGCCATTTAAACGGCTTTGTTACATACTCATCCGCCCCTTTGTCGATGGCATGCGCGATGTCCCGCTCATCTTGACGCGACGTCAGCATCATCACTTTATGCGGTGTTTGCCGGCGGCGAAGATGGTGTAGCACCTCAAGACCGTCCATTTTCGGCATGACCCGATCCAAAATGACGACGGCGCGCCGTCCGTCTCGATAGAGCGGCGATTCGAGAAAGGAAAGCCCGTCGTCAAATTCGTAAACGTCGACTTCCCGCTCTTGCTCAGCGGCGAGCTTGCGAACGAGATCGGTGATGACCGCCCGCGCCAGTTCATCGTCATCGACAATGGCCACAGACCACCGCTGTTTGTCCACTGGACGATATTGTTTCCCGTCCGGACCGTCCTTGGCGGAGATTGTTGGCTTCCAGGCTTCTTCAATCCGGTCGCCGCCGTTCCTTTTGGCTGCGTACAGCGCTTTGTCCGCCAGCTTTAGCCAATGGTCAAGCGATTCATTCGGGTCGTCGCATTCAACAAAACCGGCGGAAAACGTGCACGATAGACGTACGCCATCAACCTCAACTTCTTCGGAGGCGAACCGGCGCTGCAGTCTCCTAAGCACACGGCGCGCCTCACCTTTTGTTGTTTTGGCCAGCCAGACAACAAACTCCTCCCCCCCGAAACGAACGACCGTATCCATTCCTCTCGTATGTTGAAGCAAACAGGCAGCCAGCTTTTTTAGCACTGCATCACCCGCCAAGTGGCCGAATTGGTCGTTAACTTTCTTAAAATGATCCAAATCGAGCAGCGCCAAACAGCTCGGCGCTCCGAAACGCTCGAGATCACTGCGCAGGCGGTCATACACGCGCGGCAAATATTTACGATTGTAAACGCCCGTTAACTCATCAATCAGCACAAGTTCATCCATTTTCTGCTTTTTTTCTACGAGACGGCGCACACGAATGAACAGCTCGCCGGCTGTAGTCGGCTTCACGATGACATCGTCGGCGCCAAGCTCATAACATTTCAGATGGACAGCTTTTCGTCTATCCTCGCTAACGACCACTATTGGAATGTAAGAAGGACGGCTATCGTTCTCAAGCAGAGCAACGAAAAGAGGAGTTTGCAAATCGCCCTCCCCGATGTCTACGATGATGCAGTCCGGGTTGAGGCGAAACATGGATGCGCTCGCCTGTTCGAGAGAAGGAAGTGTGATGAAACGCCATGGTACGGCCCGCAATGCCCCGCGGATATAGGCGAAAAACAGCGGGTCGTTTCCACAGAGAAGGACGGTGGCCTCCGGCCCTTGGCGCTGCAGGGAGGGAGCAATTGGAGAGTGGCTTTCCCCTCCTTCATAGCAGCGGCAAAGAAGCGGAAACATCTCCGCCAGCGCCTCCTCGGCCGTCCATTTCCGTTCCTTTTGCCTGTTTACCCGGCGGAGAATCCGTTCCGCCTCCGCAGCGATATCGCCGCGGCCAATTGCTTCTGCCGCCCGGCCGATGGCACCAAAAAATCGAGCCAACTCCGCGCCGCCGAGCGGCGACGAAGTCTCCCATTGTTCATACTGTTCTTTCATCCGGCCTAGTAACGGGACGACATAGGAATCCAACTTCCCTCCCCCTTTCTTTCATGGTAAATAGTTCCTAAGTTGCAACCAAAAAAATTCTAAACTGCTTCCGTTCTCCGCGCTTACTCTCTTTTTCCTATTATTAATATAGTCGACACGGGCTAAAAACATGCTGATCTCCTTACTCACTTCCATATGTTAAAGCAAGGGCCCCACGTTCCCTTTGCTGTTTGCTGAAGTAGGTCACTGTTTCCCCGTCTCAACTTTCGCTTCACTCAAAAGGGGGAGTCTTCCCGGTCAAGGTCATAAAAAGGCCGTTGCCTTGCTGCAACGGCGCTGTTCAATATAAAAAGTCAAGCAGGCGGCGGTCCGCCAAATTCGTATCAACCGGACAAACATCCGCATCGCGCCCGTACTGCCACGCCCAGACGTTCGCGCTACAAGGCGGGGCGGCCGGTTGGTAGCGCGGCGCTTTTTGTTCCTTCGTCGTTCCCGGCCTTGGGGCCGCGCTCCAAATGACGGCCTGCACCGCCACTTGGTTGTTTCTCCCAACTGCCTCGCAATAGGCGGCGGCGAAGTCTCCTTTCGTCGGATCGGCATACAGTCCCGGGCGATACCCGGTCGGATAGAGCGTTTCCACCCAAGCAGCGATCCAAGCCGCGTCAACGGCAAAAAAATCCTCGATATTAGCAAACAGCAATTTATTTTTTGGGATGCCGAGCCGCCGCGCATGGAACACCGCATTGCGTGCTGCCACCTGCCCGCTCGCATAGCCGGTTGCCTCACGAAAGGCATTGTAGATGGGCAGCACTTTGACGCCATAGTTGCGGATGCGGGTGATCTCGTCCCGCGTCAGCCCTTCTGACACGTTCGGCACTTCCACCAAATAGCGGCCCCAAAACTTCGGGTAGCCGAGCTCTGTCCGTACGCATTGAAACAGTTGGTCCGTTACGATTTGCGCCGAATCAACGCCCCAAACACCTCTTACCATTCTTCCCCCTCCTTCGCGGTCACGTTGCCATAGTTATGTATATGAGGGGGACTGCTTGTTTTATACGGCTACTGGCGGCGCTCCCGCTCCTCTTTCGCCCAGTCGCCTTTCAACAGTTGGAACCAACCGTTGCGCTTAAACCAAACAAACATTGTCATGCCAATGGCTGCCATGACGGCCAGTACAGCGAAGTATCCATATTTCCAGCGCAGTTCGGGCATATAGTCAAAGTTCATCCCGTAAATGCCGGCAATAAACGTGAGCGGCATAAAAATCGTCGTAATGGCCGTAAACGTCATCATAATGTTGTTCATTCGGTTGGAGTTGAGCGACAAATAGCTGTCGCGAATATCGGCGGTAATTTCCCGATTCGTCTCGATCATTTCTGACAGCTTCAATAAATGATCGTAAATATCATGAAAATACAGCTGCCGCTCTTTCATGCGTTGCAGCCGGTCGGAGTGGATGATGCGGTACAGCAAATCGCGCATCGGCACAATCGTCCGGCGCAATTTCGATAAATCACCGCGAATATCAAACACTTTTTCAATAATGTCGTGGATCGGCTCATTGTTTGTATTTTCCTCTAAATCGTTCAACACATCTTCAATATGGTACAGCGGCGGAAAGTAATCATCGACGAGCTTGTCGATCAGCCGATACATGACATGAAACGGCCCCTGCTGCACGTCCTGCTCGCGCTTCAGCCGTTCCCATACGTCATCGACCGCGTGAACCGCTGACTTATGAAACGAAACAATAAAGTTTTGTCCGACAAACAAGTCAATTTCCTCCGCTTCGAGCGTTGCCCCCGCTATCGCATGAAGGACGACAAATAAGTAGCGGTCATAAAAGTCGAGCTTTGGCCGCTGCACATATTCTAAACAGTCCTCAATCGCAAGCGGGTGAAAACGGAAAAACGAGGCGAGCAAGTCCGCCTCCTCGTCTGTCGGCTCGTGAAAATCGACCCAATACCATGAAACGTCCGGGCTGTTGACGAACGCTAAATCAACATTATCCATAACCTCAAACTCTTTCGTTACGACACACGTGCGGATCATCGCCATCTCACCTTGCCATTTTTTCTCTTCTTATCATAACCGAAAAGCTGTTACACCCCAACAAAAAAAGGGTATAGAAATCATGTAGAGAAAAAAATAACAAAAAATATTTATCTAAATTTTCTTTACATTTTCACCAAAAACAACGATAATATAAAAAAGGGAACCCCTTCGTTCCCATACGGGAGGGAATCAATCATGTACGAAAAACAGTATCCGAATGAAGGCGCCGTATTGTTCAACCAGCCGGAAGAAAAAAGCAGTTACGGTCCAATGGCCGAACAAGTGTTGAAAGAAGCGATCTTCCAGTTTCAGAGAAAAAAACTGATGGAAAAAATCGACGAGGCGCTCGCTGCCGGCAACAAGCCGCTGTTTTTCAAACTTTCCGCCCAATATAACGACCTGTTGAAAAAATACGGCGCGTAAAAGGAGCGAACGAGGTTGGAGTGTGAATCGTCCATGACAGGATGAGCCCCATTTCCGTCTGCGGAAACGATCCGAACGGAAAGGGGCTCATTTTTGTTTTTCCGTTTTTCAGCCGCAATGGTACAATAGAGGAAAAAACGGAAAGGTGGACAACCTGTGAAACACCTCATTCAGCCACGCGTTCAAGCCATTCAATTATCAGGCATCCGCCAATTTTTCAACCTTGTCGCCGGCCGGCCGGGGTTAGTTTCCTTGACGATCGGCCAGCCCGATTTTCCGACGCCTGATCATGTAAAAGCAGCCGCCCAAGAAGCGATCGCCGCCGACTTTACAACGTATACGGCGAACGCCGGCCTGCTTGAGCTGCGCGCGGCGGCCTGCCAATTTGTCGCGGACAAATACGGGCTTCACTACCGCCCGGAGGAAGTGATCGCCACCGTCGGCGCCAGCCAGGCGCTCGATATTACGTTTCGCACTATTTTGGAGGAAGGAACAGAAGTGCTTCTTCCCGCGCCGGTCTACCCCGGCTATGAGCCGCTCATCCGCCTGTGCGGAGCAAAACCGGTGTACATCGATACAAGGCAAAACGGCTTTCGTCTGTCAGCCGAGCTGATCGCGCCTTACATCACCGACAGGACGCGCTGCCTCGTCCTTCCGTATCCGTCCAACCCGACCGGAACGACGCTGCCGGCCGAAGCGCTTGAAGAGATCGCGGCGCTCATGAAAGGGCGGCCGATTTGGATTGTGTCCGATGAAATTTACAGCGAGCTCGTCTATCGCGGCCGCCATCGCTCGATCGCCGAATGGCTGCCGGAGCAGACGATTGTCATCAACGGCCTAAGCAAGTCGCACTCGATGACCGGCTGGCGCATCGGATTGGTCTTCGCTCCACTGTTTGTCATTGAACAAATGGTGAAAGTGCACCAGTATAGCGTTTCCTGCACCTCGTCGATCAGCCAAAAAGCGGCTGTTGAGGCGCTGACCGCCGGCAAGCACGATGCTGAGGCGATGCGTGCGGCTTACGCCGAACGGCTTGAGTACGCTTACGGCCGCCTCACCGCGATGGGGCTGCCGGTCGAAAAACCGGACGGGGCGTTTTATTTGTTTCCGTCCATCGCCGCCTTTGGCATGCCGTCTTTTGATTTTGCCCTTGATGTTGTCGAAAAAGCCGGTGTTGCCCTCGTCCCTGGCAGCGCCTTTTCGGAATACGGCGAAGGCTATGTCCGTCTGTCATACGCCTATTCGCTCGATGTGCTCAAAGAAGGCCTCGACCGGCTCGAACATTACATTCAAGTGCGGAGAAACAGCCGGTAAAACGAAAAAGATGTCGTTTCCTTTTCGATGGGATATCGCATGCTCCCCCTGCCTAACTGGGATGTTTTCCTATATATGTCATGAGAAAAGGTGCCCCGTTTTCTTTTTGGGACACCTTTTTTCATTTTCTTAAGGCACAAGCAGCAGTTTGCCGCTCGTTTTTCGCCCTTGCAGCAGGCGGTGCGCCTCGGCGGCCTGCTCGAGCGGATAGACGCCCCCGATGGTCAACTCGAGGCTTCCGTCCTGCACCCAGGCGAGCAGATCGCGCAGGCTTTGTTCATATAGCGCCCGTTTTCGCATGACTTGCGGCAAGAAAAAGCCAACGACCGACCAGTTTTTCGCCATCAAACGGACCGGATTGAGGCGCGTCATCTCCCCGCTCGCCGACCCGTATACAACCAAGCGGCCGAACGGAGCAAGGCAGTCAAGCGTTTCGTGAAACACGTCACCGCCCGCCATTTCCAAGGCGACATCGACGCCGCGTCCGCTCGTTGTCTCCATCACTTCCGCCGCCCAACCGTCTTTTGTATAATCGATCGTGACGTCAGCGCCAAGCCGCGCGGCCAACGCCCGCTTTTCCTCCGTGCTCGCGGTGGCGATCACCGTTTTCGCCCCGAACCGCTTCGCCAGCTGCACGGCAAGCGTACCGACGCCGCCGGCTGCCGCATGGACGAGCACCGTTTCCCCTTCTTCAAGACGGCCCATCGTCGTCAAAATATGATAGGCGCTTAACCCTTGCACGGGCAGCGCCGCTGCCCGGCGGACGTCCAACCCATCCGGCAGCGGCACGACCGCGCGTTCGTCAACCGCCACAAACTCGGCATAACCGCCTGATTCAATCAATGCGACAACCCGCTGCCCCGGGCGGACGGCTTCCACATCCGGGCCGACTTCGCGGACGATGCCGGCTACTTCGGTGCCGGGCACGAACGGAAGCGGCGTCGGCACAACGTAGCGTCCTTCCCGTCTCGCCGTATCGGCATAGTTCACACCGATCGCTTCAGCCTCAATCACCACTTGCCGTCCCGATGGCAATGGGCGCTCGACCTCTTTTACTTGCAGCACGTCCGGGCCGCCGTACTCGGCAAATTGCACGATTTTCACCGCTCATTCCCCTCTTTCGTCATCTTCATTTGCACGATATCGCGCACTTCCGCCGCCAACGCCCCGGGCTCGAGCTTCGGAATGACGGAAAGCGCTCCGTGCCGATTGATGTAGTCGATCTCCTTTTCGAGGCCGTAAGCCGCCATCCAACGTCCGACGCGCGAAGCGGACAACACGTCTTTTGCCTTTTCCTCGCCTGCGTATTGCCGGTAAAACAGCCAAGCAGCCATCGCGCTGTCGGACAGCTCCGCCGCGGCGATCCCCCGCTCGACTAGACAATGGACAAAATATCCGGCGCCATAAAAGTCCTCCAGGCAAAAACGTCCGGATGAACCGGCGCAAATGGCGATAACCGTCTCTTCTTTATGCGAACGGCTGATCTGTTCGCTGACCGCCGGGCTGTTCAGCAAGCTCGCCGCATAGACCGCGCGGGCCGCCATTGCCTTGCGAAGCGCCACGGTGCCGTTTGTCGTCGATAAGACAACCGTTTTCCCCGGGCAAACCGTTTGCAAAAACAGCGGCGTCGGTGGGTAGAAACCGTCAATCGTCCGCCCTTCGCTTTCCCCGACAAGTTCATAGCTCCCATCAGGCAACCGGCGTCCGACTTGTTCCGCTTCGGCGGCGTTGTACACCGGAATGACGGAGCGGGCGCCCGCCGCCAACGCCGCGGTAATCGATGATGTAGCGAGCAAAATATCGAACACAACGGCCACTTTGTCGTCAGCGAGCGCGGTTTCATCAATATCTTCTTTGCGCAGTACAACATGTACTTTTGTGATCATGCTTCTTCACCGCCCTGTCGCCAACTGCCACGCATGTTCGATGAGCGCCTCGACAAACTGGTTGAAATGGCGAAACCGCTCGTCGTTCGTCTGGCCGCGGCGATAGCGGTAATAAATTTGTTGGCAGATGACGGCCAATTTAAAGTAAGCAAACGTTAAATACACATGCATATCGGAAACGTCGCGGCCGCTTTTTTTCGCATAGGCGGCAATAAACTGTTCACGCGTGTAAAAGCCGGGGCGGACGGTGACCGGTGTGCCCCCGAAACCGTGTTTGACAAGCGGCGGATCGTCTTCCTCTATCCAGTAACTCATCGCCACCGCCAAATCGGCAAGCGGATCGCCAACGGTCGACATTTCCCAATCGAACAAACCGACCATTTTTGTTACATCGCCTTCAGCAAACAAGGCGTTATTAAGCTTAAAATCATAATGGATGACCGTCGCCTCACGCTGCGTTGGAATATGGGAAGCCAGCCATTTCATGAGCGCCTCGGCCGCTGGAACATCATCTGTTTTCGCCCGTTCGTAGCGTTGAATCCAGCCATGCACCTGCCGCTCCATAAACCCTTCCGGCTTCACCATTTGAGCGAGCTGCGTTTTCGTATAGTCAATTTGATGAATTTGCACAAGCGTTTCGACCATCGTCTCGGAAATGCCGCGGCAGATGTCTTCCGTCGGGTCGATGTCGTCTGGAAAATCACTATCAATCACAACACCATGACGCCGTTCCATGACGAAAAACGGGCTGCCGATCACAGACTCATCTTCACAAAAATAAAACGGCTTTGGCGCCAGCGGGAAGAGCGGATGAATCTCGGCAAGCCACGTGCTCTCCCGCTTCATATCGTGCGCTTTTGGCGGCACCGGGCCAAACGGCGGGCGGCGCAGCACCGCCTCCCACTCCCCGCAGCGAAGCAAATACGTCAAATTTGACCGTCCGGCCGAAAACTGCTGAATCTTAAGCTCCCCGTCCGGCATATCCGGCAACACCGTGCGTAAAAATTGCCCCAGCTTTTCAGCCGGCAATTCCTCCCCTTTGCGCACCGGAATGATGGCAGTCATCTCCCTCTCCCCCTTTGTAAACGCGTTTAGCCTGATCTATGAGACGCGCAACCCACTCATCCCGTCAAGCAAAATGGTCACCATTTGTTCAGCCACTTCGGCATCGGTCAGCTCACCATCCGGGCGAAACCAATGATAGCTCCAATTGGCCGCCCCGAGTACAGTGAGGGTGACAATCGATGGCGACAAATCGCGGCGCAGCTCGCCGCTTTTCATCCCTTCTTCAATTAACGCTTGCAACTGATAGCGGAACAAGTCACGCTTTTCTTTCACCTTTTGCAAATGTTCCTCGCTCAAATGTTTCATTTCACGGAAAAAAATGCGCGCCTGCCTCCCTTGCCGGTCGACGTTGTGAATGAGCATATAAACGATGGCGTACAGCTTTTCCCGCACTGACCGCTGTTCATCATTCATAATGCGCGCCTGTTCGCTAAGCAATCCTTCAATGTAGCGAAGGTGAATGTCCATGAGCAGCTCTTCTTTGCTTTTGAAATAGTAGTAAAACGTCCCTTTCGTCACCCCAAGAGCATCGACGATATCTTGAATCGACGTTTCGCTAAATCCGTTTTGTTCAAATAGTTCGACACTGGCAGCGATAATTTTTTCCCTCATGCCTTCCCACCTCTTGCCTTACATGTAGTCACTGCCAGCTATTGTACCATAAAACGGCCAAGTCTGCTCGGGACTTGGCCGCAAGCCGCCTCTATCATTGCAGGCGGGACGCCTCCTCGCGCAAAGCGCGGCGCAAAATTTTGCCGACGTTTGTTTTCGGCAGTTCGGTGCGAAACTCGATGATACGCGGCACTTTATACGCCGCTAAGTTTTGGCGGCAATGAGCGAGAATATCGTCTTCCCCCACCTCTTGCCCGTCTTTTAAGACGATGATGGCCTTCACCGTTTCGCCCCGGTACGGATCGGGCACGCCGATCGCCACCGCTTCTTTCACCGCCGGATGTTCATACAGCACTTCCTCGATGTCGCGCGGATAAACGTTGTACCCGCCGGCGATGATCATGTCTTTTTTGCGGTCGATGATCGTCACATACCCTTCCTCATCAATCGTGGCCAAATCCCCGGTATACAGCCAGCCGTCGCGCAGCGCTGCCGCCGTTTCTTCCGGCATGTTCCAGTAGCCCTTCATTACTTGCGGCCCGCGGATGATGAGCTCACCGACTTCACCCGGTGGCAATTCCTGTGTGCCGGTCGCCACGTCGACGACCTTGTATTCGGTGAGCGGCATGCCGATGCCGACTGTCCCCGGCTTACGCGCGGCAAACGGCGGATTGCAGTGCGTTACCGGCGATGCTTCGGACAAGCCGTACCCTTCAAGGACGACCGCCCCTGTTTTCGACTCAAAATCGCGCATCAATTCAAGCGGCATCGGCGCGCTGCCGCTATTGCACGTTTTGATGCTGCTGATGCCGTACTGTTCGACACCCGGCGTATTTGTAATGGCAACGTACATCGTCGGCACGCCCGGAAACACAGTCGGCTGTTTGTCGCGGATCGTCTCGAGCACTTCTTTCAGCTCAAAGCGCGGCAGCAAAATATTTTCCGCTCCTTGGTAAATGGCCAAATTCATGCCGGATGTCATGGCGAACACATGAAACAACGGAATCACCGTTAAATACCGCTCTTTTCCGAGCTCAAACGTCCCTTTGAAAAACTCGGCGCATTGCAAGACGTTAGCCAAAATGTTGCGGTGAGTGAGCATCGCCCCTTTTGAGCGCCCTGTCGTCCCACCGGTGTATTGCAGCACGGCGATGTCATGAGCAGGTTGAATCGGCACCGGGCGCACCGCTCCGCTTCCTTCGGCGAGAAACTCATCCAATGTGACATCTCCAGCCGCCAGCGCCGTGGACGGCGGCGCCCCGAAGCTGACAGTGACCGCCTGCTTGACGGCTGTCTCGCTTCTGACTGCGGCAAGGCGCGGGTAAAGCGGTTCATACATGACGATCGTCTCGGCGCCGGAGTCTTTGAGCAAATAGGCAAGTTCGCGCTCAACAAGCATCGGGTTCACTTGTGTGACGATCGCGCCCGCCTGCAAAATGCCGTAATAGGCGATGACATATTGCGGGCAGTTCGGCAGCATAATCGCGACGCGGTCGCCTTTTTGCACGCCGCGCGCCTGCAGGCTTGAGGCAAAGCGATTGACCGCCGCGGCGAGTTCGGCATACGTCATCGTTTTGCCGTAAAACGTCAGCGCCGGCTGGCTGCCGAATTGCGCCGCCCGCTCATAAAGTACATCGCATACCGTTTTGTCCGGAATGTCGATATGAAACGACACATGCTCCGGATAAAGGGGCAAAGCCCGTTTTTCGCTCATTTCGTTTCCCCCTTTTCTCGTTAAATGCCGGTTGCATGGCTGCCGCCATCAACGACTAACAGCGCGCCCGTGACGAACGCGGACGCCGGTGAAGCAAGGAACAAGACAGCGCCTTTTAAGTCGTCCTCGCCGCCAAAGCGGCCGAGCGGCGTATGTTCCAACACTTTTTGACCGACGCGCTCAAGAATGACGCGCGACATTTTCGTCGGGAAAAAGCCGGGCGCCACCGCATTGACGCGAATGCCGTGTTTTCCCCACTTGGCGGCCAAATCGCGCGTAAACGTAATGACCGCCCCTTTGCTCGTGTTGTAGCCAATCGTATTTAAAATATCAGGATGCGTGCCGCCAAGGCCGGCGACCGAAGCGATGTTGACAATGGCGCCGCCCGTTTGTTTTTCGATCATCACTTTGCCGGCCGCCTGGCTCATCAAAAACGTGCCGGTGACGTTGACATTGATCACCTTTTGCCATGCGTCAAGCGGCATCTCTTCCACCGGCGCCCCCCACGTCGCTCCGCTGTTGTTCACCAAAATGTCGATGCCGCCAAACTCTTTGACGGTCGTTTCGACGACGTGTTTGACTTCCTCCGGGTTCGTCACATCGCATCGGAGCGCGAGCGAGCGGACGCCGAGCTGTTCAATTTTTTCTTTCACTTGCTCGCACGCTTCCACCTTCCGTGAGCAAACGACAACGTTCGCCCCGGCTTCGGCGAGGCCGACGGCGATCTGTTCACCAAGGCCGCGCCCGCCGCCGGTGACGATGGCTGTTTTTCCTGCGATTTTAAATAAGTCGAGCACATGCATGGACGCCACTTCCTCCCCCTTGTTTATTGATACTGCCGCAATTCAAGCTTGGCTACTTGCTCTTTATGCACCTCATCCGGCCCGTCGGCCAACCGGAGCGTGCGCGAGTTCGCCCACATGGCGGCAAGCGGAAAGTCGTTGCTCACCCCGGCGGCGCCGAACGCCTGAATGGCGCGGTCGATCACTTTTAAGGCGACGTTCGGGGCAACCACTTTAATCATGGCAATTTCTTTGCGCGCCACTTTGTTGCCGACCGTATCCATCATGTACGCTGCCTTCATTGTCAACAGACGCGCCTGTTCGATCTCCATGCGCGACTGGGCGATCCAATCGCGAATGACGCCATGGTCCGCAAGCCGTTTGCCGAATGCGACCCGCGACTGCACGCGCCGGCACATGAGCTCAAGCGCCCGCTCCGCTGCCCCAATCAAGCGCATGCAATGGTGAATCCGCCCCGGGCCGAGCCGCCCTTGGGCGATGGCAAACCCTTTTCCTTCCCCCCAAATGATGTTTTCTTTCGGCACCCGCACGCGATCATATGTAATCTCTGCATGTCCGTGCGGCGCATGATCAAAGCCGAACACCGGCAACATCCGTTCGATTTTCACACCCGGTGTATCGAGCGGAACGATGATCATCGACTGCTGCTCATGTTTCGGTGCATCCGGATTCGTTTTTCCCATCACAATGGCGACTTTGCAGCGCGGGTCACCGGCGCCGGACGACCACCATTTTCGCCCGTTGATGACGTATTCATCGCCATCACGGGTAATCGAAGCGCGAATGTTCGTCGCATCGCTTGACGCGACGTCCGGTTCGGTCATCGAAAAGCACGAACGAATTTCGCCGTTCAAGAGCGGGATGAGCCATTTTTGTTTTTGTTCCTCGCTGCCGTAGCGGACGAGCACTTCCATGTTGCCGGTATCCGGCGCATTGCAGTTGAACACTTCCGGAGCGATGAGCGAGCGGCCCATCATTTCGCAAAGCGGCGCGTACTCGACGTTCGTTAAGCCGGCACCGTATTCGCTGTCCGGCAAAAACAAGTTCCAAAGCCCTTCTTTTTTCGCTTTTTCCTTCAGCTCTTCGATGATGGGCGGCACGTCTGACCATCTGGACTCTTGGGCGTTCAGCTGCTCCTCATACACCCTCTCGTTCGGATAAATGTACTCTTCCATGAAAGCGCTTAATTTTTTGATCAACTCTTGGACTTTCGGCGAATAAGAAAAGTCCATGCCATCCCCTCCTTTTATACTAACCGGTTAGTATGTGCCCCATATCTTTACTATACCCTCGTAAGAAAAAATATTCAATATTTTTCGATAAATATATTTTGCAACAAAAAAACGGGGCGAAAACCGCCCCATATCACTTCTCAACATAGCGCTTGTACAGCGCCTGCGTGCCGCTGTTTTCCTCCCCAGTCTGCGCCAGTTCTTCGTACATTTGTTTGGCGAGCGCGAGGCCAGGAAGCGGCAAATTCATGCGTTCGGCTTCCTCAAGCGCAATTTTCATATCTTTAATGAAATGTTTAATGTAAAACCCAGGCGCAAAATCACCGGACAGCATGCGCGGCGCCAAGTTGCTCAGCGACCAGCTCCCTGCCGCCCCTTTGGCGATGCTTTCCAACACTTTCAGCGGATCGAGCCCAGCCCGTTTCGCATACGCCATCGCTTCACAAACACCAATCATATTGGTGGCAATGGCGATTTGATTGCACATTTTCGTATGCTGGCCGGCTCCGGCTTTTCCTTGGAGGACGATGTTCGTACCGAGACGCTCAAGGATCGGCTTACACGCCAAAAATACTTCTTCATCGCCGCCGACCATGATCGTCAACGTTCCTTCGCGGGCCCCAATGTCGCCGCCCGACACCGGGGCATCCAACGCGTGAATCCCTTTTTGTTTGGCCGCTTCGTAAATAGCCCGCGCCAGCGTTGGCGTCGATGTGGTCATATCGATGACATACGTCCCTGGCCGTGCATTTTCCAAAATGCCGCCTTCGCCCAAGTACACTTGTTCTACGTCGTGCGGATAGCCGACCATTGTCATGACAACGTCCGCCTCCCGCGCCAAGTCGGCGATCGTGTCCTTCCAGACAGCTCCTTCTTCAAGCAAGTCGAGCGCCTTTTCCTTTGTGCGTGTATGGACGAGAAGCGGGTAGCCCGCTTTCAGCAAATGATGCGCCATGCTTTTCCCCATAACGCCAAGACCGATAAATCCGATCGTTTTCATGCTGCCCCTCCCCTTCTGTCCGTTTTTATATCTAAATGGTTGGCGAAAATCGCTGTTTCCCGTCACCTGACCGTTCCCTAAAACGGCCGAATGCCGGACTGGAAAAGCCTCTTTTTTTGACCAACACTTCCTGCAGCCTGTGTTGACGCTAGATCATGGATCATGACCTTTGTGACATACTCCCACTACCTACGCTTCGCTTAGCGGTGGGGGCTTCTCGGGTAATCCCATCTCATGATGGGAAGTTGACCGAGCAATCCCCGTGTGCCCCACGGTTGTAGTAGATGTTAGAATACGCCTAACTGTCTCATTCCCTTGTTGTTCATAAAGCCAACCGACATTCATCTCCCACCTACTCATTGGGCTGCGCCCTGCACATTCCTTGCGGATGGGAGACTTCTTTCGGAAATCCGTTAAATCGCCTTCACCATGCCGCCATCGACGATCAACGACTGCCCAGTGACATACGAGTTTGCCTCCGACAGCAAAAAGACGACAACGTTGGCAAACTCTTCGGGTGTCCCGTAACGGCCGAGCGGAATGGCGCTTCTCATGCGCGCTTCCATTTCTTCTTTCGTAATGCCAAGCTTTTCAGCGTTCACCTTATCTAAAAAGGCCACCCGTTCCGTCGCGATCCGTCCGGGAGCGACGGTGTTAATCAAAATGTTGTCAGGGGCGAACTCGGCTGCGAGCGTTTTCGTCAGTCCGACAATCCCGGTGCGGAACGTGTTGGACAAGATGAGCCCCGGAATCGGTTCTTTGATTGACGACGAAGCGATGTTGACAATTTTGCCGCCGTTTTTCTTTAAATATGGCAGCGCTTCACGGATTAAGCGAATATAGCTGAGCAAGTTAAGTTCAAACGCGTATTGCCAGTCCTCGTCGCCTACGGTTTCGAACGTTCCCGCCGGAGGACCGCCGGCGTTGTTGACAAGCAAATCGATCGTTCCGAACGTCTCCACCGTTTTCGCAACAAGCTGACGGATGTCATCCGCCTTCGTCACATCAGTGCGCGCATAAGCGACGCGCCCCTTATGTAAACGGCTAAGTTCCTCAGCGACTTCCTGCAGCTTTTCCTCATTCCGGCTTGTAATCATCACGTTTGCTCCTTCAAGCACAAGCGCCCGGGCAATCGCCTTGCCGAGCCCTTGGCTTGAGGCAGCGACCAGCGCCGTTTTCCCAGCCAATCCGAACTCCATTATAATCCCCCCGAAAAAATAGTCATAACAAGTAACATTATTCGCGTTTGTTCGCCATTTTCCTTCTTTCCCGCTTCATGAAAAAGCGATTCGCCTCGCGAATCACTTTTTCCCTTCCATTAACGATCGAAATCGTTTCAGCTCTTCTTCCACCTCAAGGCGGTCAACGTGGAATGGGCCGGGGTTGGCCGCCTGCAGCGGATCGGCATCGCTTCGTACCCCGATCGCCTTGGCGCCGTCGGCGGTTGCATCATTGATGATGCTTTCACGGACACCGTCGCGATAAAATTCATGCGGATGGTCGTTTCGTCCGCGCTCTGGCATATGATCCCCTCCTTTTTGCCGGTAGTTTTCCGTAAAACAGAAAAGTTCATTCACCTCGCTGTGGCATTTGGCCGATAAAAAAGAGGGGCCGCACACTGCGGCTCCTCTGTTTTCGGTATTAACTTTCAAGCAACAAATCTTCCGGATTTTCGATCAAGTCTTTCACCGTTTTCAAGAACCCGACTGCCTCTTTGCCGTCGATGATGCGATGATCGTACGACAAGGCGACGTACATCATCGGGCGGTTTTCGATCCGCTCTTCATCGATGGCGACCGGGCGCAGTTTGATCGAATGCATGCCTAAAATGCCGACTTGCGGTCCGTTGAGAAGCGGTGTCGACAAGAGCGAGCCGAAGACGCCGCCGTTCGTGATCGTAAACGTGCCGCCCTGCAAATCGGCAAGCGACAGTTTGTTGCTGCGCGCTTTTGCGGCCAATTCGGCAATGTCACGCTCAATTTCGGCAAAGTTTTTCCGGTCGCAGTCACGCACAACCGGGACGACAAGCCCTTCGTCGGTCGAAACAGCCACACCGATGTCATAATATTTTTTTAGTAAAATTTCATCACCTTGAATCTCAGCGTTGACGTACGGATATTTTTTCAGCGCCGCCACGGCCGCCTTGACGAAAAACGACATAAAGCCGAGGCGGACATCATGCTCTTCGAAAAATTTATCTTTTTTCCGCTTGCGCAAGTTAATGACGGCCGACATATCAATTTCATTGAACGTCGTCAGCATGGCAGTCGTTTGCGTCACTTCCAGCAGCCGCTTGGCGATCGTTTGCCGGCGGCGCGACATTTTTTCACGGATCACCGGTTTGCCGCTTTCGGCTGCCGGAACAGGAGCCGGCGCTGGCCCAGAAACCGGAGCGGCCGTTGGGGCCGGTTGCGGAGCAGCCGGCTGGGCGGCAAACGAAGCGACGTCTTGTTTCCGGACGCGCCCTAACGGATCAACGGTCGGCACTTGCGTCAAGTCGATCCCTTTTTCGCGCGCCATTTTCCGGGCGGCCGGAGAGGCGACCGGGCGTTGGCCCGGCGCCTGGGCAACCGCGACCGGTTGCGGTGTTTGCTGCTCGGCGCGGTCAGCCGGCATGACCGTTTCCGTTTCATCAACCGGCTGTGGAGCCGCTTCCGGAGCAGCCGGAGCCGACGCCGCCCCCGCGCCGATGATGGCGATCGCCTGGCCGACCGCAACGGTATCGCCTTCATTCGCCAGCAACTGTTGCAAAACGCCCGACTCTTCCGCCATAATTTCGACGTTCACTTTATCCGTTTCCAACTCACAAACCGACTCGCCTTTTTCCACATAGTCGCCCGGCTTTTTCAACCATTGAGCGATGGTGCCTTCGGTGATGGACTCTGCTAGTTCCGGGACTTTGATCTCAGCCACGTTGATGCCCTCCTCAAACGTTTCCGTAATCATCGTTCATGTTTCGTTAATGCACAGCGAATAATGCGCTCCTGCTCTTTCCGGTGGACGACCGGATCGCCTTCCGCCGGGCTCGCCCGCCGGCGCCGCCCGATGTAGCTGACGTCGACGCCTTCCGGAGCGACAGCCCGCAGGCGCGGTTCCATATACGTCCACGCGCCCATGTTTTTCGGTTCTTCCTGCACCCAGACAAGTTCTTTCACGTTCGGATAGCGGGCGATGATGTCTCTCACCGCTTCTTCCGGGAATGGATACAGCTCTTCGACGCGCACGACGTGCAGCCAGTCAAGCCCGTCCGTTTTGCCGATTTGTTCCGCTACATCAATCATCAGTTTGCCGGTGCCAAATACGATCCGCTCAACCTTGTTGGCGTCGGTCCCTAATCCCGGCTGCTCGAGCACTGGTGAGAATGTGCCGTTGGCAAGCGCATCAGCGTCGGATGCCGCCAGCGGATGGCGAAGCAGACTTTTCGGCGTCATTAAGACGAGCGGGCGCACTTCTTCTTTTTTCAGCAACGCCGCTTGTCGGCGCAAAATGTGGAAATATTGTGCCGCCGTCGACAAGTTGGCAACCGTCCAGTTGTTTTCCGCTGCGAGCTGTAAAAACCGCTCGACACGGCCGCTCGAATGTTCCGGACCTTGCCCTTCATAGCCGTGCGGCAGAAGCATGACCAGCCCGGACTTTTGCCCCCATTTCGCTCGGCCCGAAGAGATAAACTGGTCAAATATTGCTTGCGCCATGTTGGCAAAATCGCCAAACTGCGCCTCCCAAAGCACGAGCGTTTCCGGTGCGTACACGTTGTAGCCGTATTCATAACCGAGCACGGCCGCTTCCGTCAGCGGGCTGTTGTAAACGACAAATGAAGCTTTCGCACCGCTGATGTGATGAAGCGGAACATACTCTTTCCCGGTTTTCACATCGTGCAGCACTAGATGGCGCTGTGCAAACGTGCCGCGCTGCGAATCTTGGCCGGTGAGACGGATCGGCACACCGTCTTGCAAAATCGTAGCAAACGCCAACGTTTCCGCATGCGCCCAGTCGATTTTGCCGTTTTGTTCAAACACGCCGCTGCGCCGTTTTAAAATGCGCTCGAGCTTATTAAAGACATGGAAGTCGGCCGGGAACTCGAGCAGCTCCTCATTGATGCGATGAAGCACATCTTTCGCCACACTTGTTTTCACTTCCGGGAGCCGGTCGACGACCGGTTTCGGCGGATCCATAATGAAATCGAGTTCCTCTTCGTTTTTCGGCACCCGCTCATAGGCAATTTTCAGCCGTTCCGCCACCTCTTGCTCCATTTCCGCCGTTTCCCGCTCGGCGATGATCCCTTTTTCAATTAATTTTTGCGCATACAGCTGACGCACGGTCGGATGCCGGTGAATGATGCTGTACATGATCGGGTTCGTCGCCATCGGTTCATCCATTTCGTTATGGCCGAAGCGGCGATATCCGATCAAGTCGATGACAAAATCTTTTTTAAACCGCTGGCGATACGCAAACGCCAAGCTTGCCGCCGCCAAACAAGCCTCCGGGTCATCGGCATTGACGTGCACGACCGGCACTTCAAACCCTTTCGCCATATCGGAGGCATATGTGGTCGAACGGGAATCGCGGCTCTCCGTCGTAAACCCGATCATGTTGTTGGCGATGATATGGATCGTCCCGCCGGTCGTATAACCGCGCAGCTGGCTTAAGTTGAACGTCTCGGCGACAATGCCTTGCCCCGGGAAAGCGGCGTCGCCATGAATTAAAATGGCAAAAGAAGCATCTGTCTTTTGTTCCGGCACGCCCGGTTTCGTCCGATCCTCTTGCGCGGCGCGCGTGTAGCCAAGCACAACCGGGTTGACCACTTCAAGGTGGCTCGGGTTGTTGGCGAGCGTGATCCGCATCGTGTGTGCGCTTTTATTGCGCAGGCGGCGCGCCGCTCCTAAATGGTATTTCACGTCGCCCGTCCAGCCGTAGGTGATGGCCACCGCCCCTTCAGACGGGATGAAGTTTTTGCTTTCTGCATGCTGGAACTCGGCAAAAATCATTTCATATGGCTTGCCGAGCACGTGGGCGAGCACGTTCAGCCGGCCGCGGTGCGCCATGCCGATGTTGACGGCGTCAATCTCATGTTCAATCGCCTGGCGAACAAGTTCATCGAGGAGCGGCACCATAGCGTCAAGCCCTTCAATCGAAAACCGCTTTTGCCCGACATATGTGCGGTGGATGAATTTTTCAAACCCCTCCACTTCCGTCAGGCGGCGCAACAAAGCGACCCGCTCTTTGTTCGCCAAGCTCGGGTAGTACGCTCCGGACTCGATTTGCTGAATGAGCCAATTCCTTTCCTCTAGATTATGTACTTGCGAGAATTCAAATGCAATTTTATCGGTATAGATTTTGCGCAAGTGCAAGATGGCATCCCAGCCGTTTTGAACATGGGCCGGAGCATGCGGACAAAGGAACGCAACTGGAATGCGCTTTAAATCTTCTTCCGTTAAATCATACTCATCAAGTTCGAGGCGGCGCAGCTTTTTCTCCTCTTTCACGATCGGGTTCGTGTCGGCGGCCAGATGCCCATAATGGCGAATGCTGTCCGCCAGTTTGACAGCGGCGACAAGTTTGCTGAACACGGTCGGTGTTTCCGGCAGCCGGAACGTTTGGTGCGTCTGTGCCGCTTCGTTACCGGCAGGAGAAACCGGCTCCTCGACGACCGGCGCTCCCCACTGCTCAAACAGTCGTTTTAGTTCCGGGTCGACGCTGTCCGGGTCATCGAGATACTGTTCGTACATTTCGATGACATAACCGAGGTTCGGCCCGTAAAACTGGCTCCACGGTTGAGCGTAGTTCGTCTGTTTTGCCATCGTAAAAAAACCTCCAACTCGTTTTCGTATTCCTCGGGTCAACATGGCAGCGGTTATCAAGACGCCGCGCCCTCATTTGGCTACCATTATTCCCGAATGAACAACAAAATAACTGTATAAACGTTTTCACTGTTTATTTTAGCACTATTGTCCGTTAAAATCGACGCAGAAACTTAAAAAAATTCAACTCATTAGCATTGTACGAATAGAAAAAAAGATGGTGATAATAAAGCGGCGGAAAAAGGGCGTGTTCTGAAGGCTGCGCCAGCCCCCTCTGTTTCAGCACGGCCGCCCAAATATTAGTGAACTGGCGGCGGAATCCTGGCTGCGCCGATGAAAAAGCGCAGCCTTTGTCCGGCTGCGCTTTTTTACGATAGCTTGAATTTTTCCACGAGCTGCTTCAATTGCCGGCTCATCTCGCTCAACGTTTCCGCCGATTCGGTCACCGTCGCTAACGCCTGTAGCTGGTCATCAGCGGAAGCGGCCACTTCTTCCGCCGCTGCCGCCGATTGTTGGGCGATGGCGGCAATGTTTTGCATCGCGCCGATCACATCATCTTTGCTTCCGTTCATCCGCTTCGCTTCTTCCATGATATTCGCGAGCGCGTCGGTCAATTGTTCCATCATGCCCGTAATTTTCACAAACGAGTCGCCGGTTGTATGCACCGCTTCCCGCTGTTCGCTATACGCCTGTTTGGAACGGCCGACGGCCTCGATGGCCAATCCAGCTTGCTGCTGAATGGCTGCAATCGTCGTGCGAATCATTTCGGTCGCTTTCGCCGATTGTTCCGCCAGCTTTCGCACTTCGTCGGCGACAACGGCAAATCCTTTGCCATGCTCGCCGGCGCGCGCCGCCTCAATGCTAGCATTTAACGCGAGCAAGTTCGTCTGTCCGGAAATAGCGGTAATCGTCTGAATAACCTCATCAATTTCATCCATTTTTTTCACGAGGTCGCTAATCACGCTTTCTACTGCGGACAGCTCGTGTTTTGCTTCCTCCGATTTTTGCTGCAGGACATTTAAATGCTCCAATCCATCATAACTGGCCGTTTTCGTGTCGTTTGACAGCGATTCCATGCTGGCTGTCGCACCTGTTACCGCTTCAATTTGCTGGGACAGCGCCGACGTCTGCTCATTGATTGTATCAAGGCTTCCAGCCTGGTCGGTTGTCCCTTTCGCAATTTCACCGATCGCTTTCGCCACTTGTTCGCTCGTTGCCATCGTTTCTTCCGAGACGGCGCTTAAATGATCGGCAGAGGCTGCTAATTCGTTCACCGATCGGTTCACTTCGCCGATCAACGCGCGCATATGATCGATCATCTCATTGAAATGATGCGCAAGGCGGCCGATTTCGTCTTTGCCGGTGGTGTGCACTTGCACGGTCAAATCACCGTTTGCTGCTTTTTCCACTTGTCCTTGCAACGCCATTATCGGTCTGGTGATCGAGCGCGCCAAAAAATAAACGGCAGCAAACGCCACAATAAGCGCAATCGCTGTAATGACAAGCATGTTCATCCCGAGCGAACGGCTCATCGCGGATAAATCGTCTTCCTTATAAACAGCACCGATCTTCCATCCAAGTTCCGGGACGGTTGTAAAGTACATGACTCGCTGTTCACCGTCTTGCTCGTATTGGCGCATTCCTTTTTCATGCTCGAGCATATAGCGGACCGTCGCATCTTTAGCCATATTTTTCCCCTTATATTCCGGATGGACGACCGCCATTCCTTTCCCATCATACAATACCGGATAGCCGTGATAACCGACATCGCTCCCATTGACGATTCTCGTTACCGCATCAAGCGTCATATCGATGCCGACGACAGCAGCGATCCGTCCGTTTTCGCTCACTGCCTTGGCCAATGTCACAACATGGTTGCCGGTAATGGCATCGACATACGGCTCGGTCCATACGACTTCATCGGGACGCTCCATCGCTTTCTTGTACCATGGGCGGCTTGTCGGATCGTACCCATCCGGGAATTGTGCCGTCGGCGCAATATGCATCGTCTTCCGCTCCGTGCCGATATAAATAAATTGCACATTTTCATGGAGGCGCAAAAACGTGCGGAACTGTTTCTCGAGCTGCGGCCACGTTTTTTCATCTTGAACCATTTGCATGGCCGACGGTGACTCGCTAAACTGCACTAAGCCGTTTTCTTCGCTTTGAAAACTGTCGCGAATATCGCCAAGAAGGCCATCAAGCGCTGCTTGCGCCCGTTGCTTCACATCAGCATCCACCATTTTCCGCATTTGCATAACGCCGACGAGTTGCGTCGCAGCCAACGAGACAATCAACAATAAAGCCATCAAGACGATCAATTTGCTGCGCAATGTCCGGAACACTCGCTATTTCTCCCCTCTATTTCCTCTTTTTGTCGAACCATGTCCATTATAAAAGGACAATCGTCCTGCGTCTATAGGATGAGCTTCTTATTCATACATAGAGAGCCGCGCCTGTGGGACATTAAACATAGGCAGGTGAATCACAATGGGCGCGATCGAACACGAAGGCTATATGTTTGAGATCGAGTACAGCGTCTTGCTGCAAAAGGGGGCGCTGCACGTTTACCGCAACGGTGAATTTATTGAAGAAATCGAATTTTCGTTTTCCGGTGAAAAACCGGACGAGCAGCAAATCGAGTCCTTGGTCAGCGAATACGTCAAACAGCACGTCTACGGCCGCTAAACAGCGGCCGTTCTCTTTTCTTGCCGCGTTTTCCCCTTTTCGGTTATGATGGGAGTAAAAACTAAGGGGGATCGATTGGCGATGTATGAGAAACAGTTGTACGTTTTCGACGGTGACATTCCGTGCAAGGCGGTCATCCGCAACTATACGAAAGATGACTTTTCCGCCCTTATCCGCGTGCAGCAAGAAAGCTTTCCGCCCCCGTTCCCGTCCGAGCTGTGGTGGAATGAAGAGCAGCTGAACAACCATATCACCTTGTTTCCGGAAGGAGCGCTTTGTGTTGAAGTTGACGGACGCATCGTTGGGTCCATGACCGGCCTCATCGTCGATTTTGATCCGGCTCATGTCGATCATACGTGGGAAGAAATCACGGACAGCGGCTACATTCGCAACCATCGCCCGGACGGCAATACGCTGTATGTCGTCGACATTTGCGTTTCCCCGCCGTATCGGAAGCTCGGCCTCGGCAAATGGCTCATGCAATCGATGTACGAAGTCGTCGTCCACCGCGGGCTCGACCGGCTGCTCGGCGGCGGGCGCATGCCCGGCTACCACCGTTATGCGGGCGAACTGACGCCGGAAGCGTACATCAATAAAGTCGTCGCCGGCGAACTGAAAGATCCGGTCATTACGTTTTTGCTTCGCTGCGGACGCACACCGCTTGCGATTGTCCGCAATTATTTAGAGGATGAAGAATCACTCAACCACGCCGTGTTAATGGAATGGCGCAATCCGTTTAAGCAAGTGAAAGGAAAAAAGTAACAACAATAAAAAGAAAGGAATCGCCGGCAGCAGCCGCGAAATAAGAAAAGGAGAATATAGACGGAAAGGAATCGCCATCGATGAGACCGATTTCCTACAGCGATCCGCTCGCTCCTTTGCTTATTCGCAATGAACTGTTTTCTTTGCTGCCGGCACATGTCCCCCGTTTGACCGTCGTTTGCATCGGCAGCAATCGCATCAACGGCGACAGCTTAGGGCCGTTCGTCGGCACGCTGCTTGAAAATGCCTATCCGGATCATTTGACCGTAATCGGCACGCTCAGGCAGCCCGTTGATGCGACAAACATCCGCCGCGTTTCCGAGCAATTGCAAAACGAGCACAAAGCGTATGTAGTGGCGATCGACAGCATTGTCGGGCCGCGGCCGTTTGTCCATACGATCGCCATCCGCCCTGGCGCCCTTTCCCCTGGCACTGCGCTCGGCAAATCGCTGCCGCGCATCGGCGACATGAGCATCATGGGAGTTATGATGGAAGACAGTACGGATGTGAGCGCACTTTCGTATACGAATTTGCACATTGTTTATCAAATGGCGAAAGTCATCGCCATCGGCCTCACCCTCACCGTCAGGCAGCGCTATGGCTACAGTTCATCCGCGCCGCTGTTCGCCTAAGGTGAAACAGAAAAAGCGCGGCGAACACACACGTCGCCACGCGTTCATTCAGGCAAGAGAAAATGTTTGTTTGACAAAGGCCACAACGTCCTCGGCCGTTCCGAGCGACAGCACCGTCTCTTTGATACCGGCCGCCTTTTCTTTCGACAGCTGTTTCAACTGGGCGCGCGCCGGCAAAATCGAGGTGGCGCTCATGCTGAACTCATCGAGCCCCAAGCCGAGCAAAACCGGAATCGCAATCGGATCGCCGGCCATTTCACCGCACATGCCGACCCATTTCCCTTCGCGATGAGCGGCATCGATCACGTGGCTGATGAGCCGTAAAATCGCCGGATTGTAAGGCTGGTACAAATATGAAACACGTTCGTTCATCCGGTCGGCTGCCATCGTATATTGGATCAAGTCGTTCGTTCCGATGCTGAAGAAATCGACTTCTTTCGCAAACTGATCCGCCATGACGGCAGCCGCCGGAATCTCGACCATCATGCCGACTTCAATTTCGTCTGCGACCGGAACCCCTTGGCGGAGAAGCGCCTCTTTCTCTTCAAGCAAAATCGCTTTCGCCTGGCGGAATTCATCGAGCGTTGCGATCATCGGAAACATGATTTTCAAGTTGCCGTACACGCTCGCCCGCAGCAAGGCGCGCAGCTGCGTCCGGAACATATCTTGCATCTCAAGGCAAAGGCGGATGGCCCGGAACCCTAAAAACGGGTTTAGTTCTTTTGGCAGCTGCAAATACGGCAGCTCTTTGTCGCCGCCGATGTCAAGCGTGCGCACAACGACCGGCTTGCCCTTCATTTGCTCAAGCACCGTTTGGTAGGCGGCAAACTGCTCTTCTTCGGTCGGCAAATCTGAACGTCCCATATATAAAAACTCCGTCCGGTACAAGCCGATGCCTTCTGCACCGTTCGCGAGCACACCTTTTACATCGTCCGGCGTGCCGATGTTGGCCGCCAGCTCGACATGGACACCGTCAGCTGTTACGGTCGCCTCGTGGACGAGTTTCGCCCATTCCGCTTTTTGCGCTTCATAGCCGGCCCGTTTTTCCTCATAACGGGCGAGCAGCTCTGGTGACGGATTGACAACCACTTGTCCGTCAAGCCCGTCGATGATGACGATGTCGCCATTTTTTACTTCCGCCGTCACCACCTTCGTGCCGACGACGGCCGGGATTTCGAGCGAGCGGGCCATAATCGCTGAGTGCGATGTCCGCCCACCGATGTCAGTCGCAAATCCTTTGACATATTGGCGGTTTAGTTGCGCCGTATCGGATGGTGTCAAATCCTCGGCAATGATGACGACTTCTTCAGAAATCAAGCTCGGGTTGGAGGTGGCAACGCCGAGCAAATGAGCGAGGACGCGCTTCGTGACATCGCGGATGTCAGCGGCCCGCTCTTTCATATATTCATTGTCCATGCCTTCAAACATGGAAATAAAGAACGATGCCGTTTCATCAAGCGCATACTCGGCGTTCACTTGTTCGGTTTTAATTTTTTCTTTAATCGGATTGAGCAGCTCCGGATCGTCAAGCACCAACAAATGGGCGGCAAAAATGGCGGCTTTGTCTTCACCGAGCTTTTCAAGGGCGTGTTGTTTAATCGCTTCAAGCTCTTCCTTCGCCTTGGCGACCGCTGCTTCAAGCCGCGCCACTTCCGCCTCGGCATCGGCGACAGCTCGTTTTTCAGCCGCCAAATGAGGGGTTTCTAAGCGGTATGCCTTGGCAATGGCAATACCGCTCGATGCAGCAATCCCACGGATAGTTTTTTCCATTACTCGGCAAGGCCTTCTTTCGCCAACGTGTCCGTCAACGCTGCCATCGCCTCTGCTGCATCGGCCCCTTCTGCCGTAATTTTAATCGTGGCCCCCTTCGGAATGCCTAACGACATGACGCCCATGATCGACTTTAAATTCACCGTTTTGCCGTTGTACTCGAGCTGAATTTCGCTGTTAAACTTGCTCGCCGTTTGCACCAAAATCGTCGCCGGGCGGGCATGAATGCCGGAGTCTGAAGTCACTGTAAACGTTTTTTCTGCCATCGTTCATCAATCCCCTTTTCGTTAATTTTTCCTTGCTATCATATCAAATGCGCCGGGGGGAGGCAACGGAAAGCGCTTGTCCCCCGCAAATGCCGGCGGCGGTCAGCCGATTTCGACGACGCCGTTTTCACCTTGGGCGACCGCGCCTTGCTTTTTCACACGCACCGTCTCGCCGGCTTGCAAGTTCGTGAAAATGACCGGCGTCACAATGGATGGTGCGTTGTTTTTTACATAATCGAGATCAACACGCAAAATCGGCTGTCCCTTTTTCACCTCATCGCCCTCTTTTACGAGTGCTTCAAACCCTTCACCGTTCAGCTTCACCGTATCAATGCCGACGTGGATCAAAATTTCGCGCCCGCCAGCCGACTGAATGCCAATGGCATGCTTTGTCGGGAACACGTTGATGATATTTCCGTCGACAGGAGAGACGACTGTACCCTCCGTCGGCATAACAGCGAAGCCGTCGCCCATCATTTTTTGCGAAAATACTTGGTCCGGCACATCGGAAAGCGGAACGATTTCTCCGGCAAGCGGAGAAGCGACCGTTTCCACCCCGGCTGCAGCCGGCGCTGCTTCCCTCGACTCTTCTTTCACTTTTGCCGGCGCTTTTCCTTGCATAATCTCATGAATTTGCCCTTTAAGAATGTCCGATTTCGGGCCGAAGATCGCTTGCACGTTGTTGCCCACTTCGAGCACACCGGCGGCGCCGAGCTCCTTCAGCCGGCCTTTGTCGACTTCACCAATGTCGCGGACTGACACGCGCAAGCGCGTAATGCACGCATCCAAATGTTCGATATTTTCCTTTCCGCCGAGAGCGGCGAGCACTTCATACGGTAAATCGCCGGCGGCCGCCTCCACTTTTGGCGTTTCATCGACCGTTTTTTCGCGGCCCGGAGTCGCCAAATCCCACTTGCGAATCGCAAAACGGAACCCAAAGTAATAAATGACAGCAAATGCTAAGCCGACTGGAATGACGAGCCACCACGCCGTCCGGTTCGGCAACACGCCAAACAGCAAAAAGTCAATGACCCCACCGGAGAACGTCATCCCGATTTTGACGTTTAACAAATGCATCATCATAAACGACAGCCCGGCAAAGACGCAGTGAATGGCAAACAACGCCGGCGCGACGAACAAAAACGAAAACTCGATCGGCTCCGTAATCCCCGTTAAAAACGACGTCAACGCTGCTGAGCCCATAATGCCGGCGACCACTTTTTTGTTTTCCGGGCGCGCCTCATGGTAAATCGCGAGCGCTGCCGCCGGAAGGCCGAACATCATAAACGGAAACTTTCCGGTCATAAACGTGCCGGCCGTCAGCTCGACGCCGTCTTTCAGCTGCTCAAAAAAGATTTTTTGGTCGCCGCGCACAATTTGTCCGGCCTTATTGACGTATTCACCAAACTCATACCAAAACGGTGAATAAAAAATATGATGGAGGCCAAACGGGATCAACGCCCGCTCGATAACACCAAAAATGAACGCCGCAACCGTTCTGTTCGCATCAATCATATTGTGCGAGAACGCATTGAGCCCTTGTTGGATCGGCGGCCAAATAAACGTCATAATAATGCCTAGCGCGACCGCAGATACAGCCGTGATGATTGGCACGAACCGCTTGCCGGCAAAAAAGCCGAGATATTGCGGCAATTCAATGTTGAAGTATTTGTTATACATATACGCTGCCAAAATCCCGACGATAATCCCGCCAAAAACGCCGGTTTGCAGCGTCGGAATGCCAAGAATGTTGGCAAACGACGGATTCGCGCCGACCATATCGGCCGTCACGCCTAAAACGACACCCATCGTGACGTTCATAATTAAGTAGCCGATGATCGCCGCCAAACCGGCAACTCCGTCCCCGCCCGCCAGGCCGATGGCGACACCAACCGCGAATAAGAGCGACAAGTTGGCGAAAACAATGCCGCCCGCCTGCTCCATGACGTTTGAGACGAGCACGACCCAGTCGGCTTTTAAGGCCGGGACTTTGTCGGTGAGCGCCGGGTTTTTCAAGGCGTTGCCAAGCGCCAACAAAATCCCCGCCGCCGGCAAGAGAGCTACCGGAAGCATGAGCGCTTTCCCGACTTTTTGCAGCGTGCCAAACGCTCGTTTCATCTTTACGACCTCCTTTAGTTTCCTTTTCTTAAGTTTTGCAGCAAACAGCGGATTCATGTACTGAAAATGGGCAGGCGATCATTTTTCAGACAAACCGCCAGCAATAAAAAAGGCATGAATAAAGAGAGACAAAAAGAACGCTTACAACAACCCGAATGCGAATTCTCGGTTGTTGCCGCTCTATTTCGCCCTCTTTACTCATGCCTGATCGAATCAGTAACACGTAAAGCGAGACAGTGTTATATAGTTGTGCCGCTCTTTTTTTCCGCTAACCGCTGCAAATGCAGCGTCAAATAGACTGCCTCGGCGTCGTCAGCCGGCAGATGAAGCGTTTGCTGCATGACTTTAACTAACTTCCATGCTAGATTATAGCATAGCGGATAAGCCTCTTTCAAGATTTTCGACAAATTTTTTGGTTCTTCGACTTTTTCGCCTTTCTTCAGTCGATCGATCGCATAGCGCAAATGACGGACGAAACGCAAATAGTGAATGCTCTCACGATCGATGTCGATGCCAAGTTGCCGTTCGACAATCCCGACGAGCTTCGCGATAAGCTGGGAATATTGATTCGCTTCCGACAAGCTTTGTTTTGAAATGGCGCTATGAATGTGAAGGGCGATGAAGCCAGCCTCCCCCTCCGGCAGTGCGACCCCGAGCTTATCGCCAATCAGCCCGGCGACTTCAGCCGCGATTTTATACTCAAGCGGGTACAAACTTTTCGTCTCGGCCAAAAACGGGTTTTTGACGTCCAATCCTTGCTCAAGCCGCTTTAGCGTAAACGCGATATGATCGGTCAGCGCGACGTGGATGTGCTCGTTTAATGGCACGCCGACGCGCTGCTTAATATGTTGAATCACCTCGTTCATAAGGGCGATAAACTCTTCGCTCAATTCAGGGAGCAGTTTTTTGTATTGCTCTTGTTCACGTTCATTTTTGAGAACAAAGCACTTTTCAACAGCGCTCTCAGCAATTTCGTCCCCCTTTTTTTTGCCGAAGCCGATTCCTTTGCCAAGCAGGACGACTTCGCCATACGCTGGATGGGAAGCGATTAACACATTGTTATTGAGCGCCTTTTCTACACGAAACGACTGTTCCATCAAGCTCCCTCCTTTCCGTGACGCTTGCCCGTTATTCATTACGCGACTAATTATAAACCGGAAACACCGTCCTGCTCAATGAAAAAAGATGGCGTTTTTTTGGATGGGATATTGTCCTTCTTTCCATACTATAGAGGCCAAGCCAAGAGAGGGGGGATTTATATGCCATACGTTTCCATTAATGAGCGCGTCCGTCTTTATTATGAGGAAAAAGGGGAAGGACCACCGCTTTTGTTCATCCACCCTCCGGGGCTGGGACATATCATTTTTCGCCAGCAGGAGCCGCTCGCACGCCATTTTCGTCTTATTTTGTACGATATGCGCGGAAATGGGAGAAGCAGTCCGTCAGATATACCGATTACCGTGCCGCTGCTCGCGGACGACGTTTCCATATTGCTCCGCTCCCTTGGCGTCAGGCGCGCCATCATTTGCGGCTATTCGAACGGCGGGTCGATTGCGCTCGAGTTTGCGCTTCGCTACCCGCAGCACGTCGAACAGCTCGTTTTGATCGGCGGGTTTCCTGAAGTATGCACCCCGCTTTTGTACGGTGAGTTTTGGCTTGGCATTTTGGCTTCCAAACTTGGGGCCTTCTCTTTGCTCTCCTCGGCGCTTGCCATCGGACATGGAACGAACCGACGCGAACGGAAGCTGTTCAAACAGTACGTCCGGCTGGCTGACAAACAAGATTTAGACACAACCTACCGGGCCGGGCTTGTCTACTGCTGCACAGAGCAGCTGGCTTCCCTCCGCTTGCCTTTGCTGCTCATTTACGGAGCGCGTGACCGTTACATCCATGCCTATATCGCTATGTTCCGCCACTATGTGCCGCATGCCAACATCGTGTTGATCGACCGGGCCCGCCATCAAATTCCGACCAAACATAGCGGGGAGTTAAATCACATTTTGCGTGTGTACGGCCGGCGATAAGTTATAGAAGGAAAGGAGGAGAAAACATGTCAAAAAAGGGAAGACAAAACAAAGTCAGCCAAGAGGTGGCCAATCCGACCGTTTCAAAGGCGGAAGCAGAAATGGCCAAAGATAGCATTGATACAGCAAAACAAGCGAAGAAAAACCGCTCATAACGACAGCGGAGCTGACCCAACCCCCCCCTCGCCGTTTGGCCGCTGCAGCCGCACACAGCGGAGCAACCATCCGAAACCGGGCGAAGCTACTTTCCAAGCAGGAAAAATACAACAACAAAAACGAGGGACGCATTTCGAACTACTATGTACCGACGCCGTCTATTACAATCGGCAAGGCAACCGCTCTCGCCCATCATGTAATCCGTCAGCCTTTCGAGGCCGTGTCGACACAGGGGGTCAATAGCAAAACAGGCATCCCCGCACCATGCGGGGACGCCTGTTTTCATGATGGCACCTTCTGCCGGTCATTCGCGTCGGCAAACGCATAGCCGGACGGAAACGTCAAATGGACGACCGTTCCCTTCCCGACTTCACTCTCAATCTGCATGATTCCTTTATGTTCCTGAACAATTTTCATGCTTGTTGTCAGTCCGAGCCCCATCCCTTTTTCCTTCAAGGTAAAAAACGGTTCACCGATCTTTTGTAACCGCTCTTTCGAAATGCCGATACCCGTGTCGACAATATCCAAGCGGATCAGGCCTTCGGCTTCAGAAACACGGACATATAAGCTCCCGCCGTCTGGCATTGCTTCAATGGCGTTTTTCATCACGTTTAAAAGCACTTGAACAATTTGGTTTTGATCGCCGTACACACAGGCTTTTGGCGCGTTGTTATGGACGGAGATGGAAACGTTATTTAATGTGGCCTCATGGCCGATCAAACTAATGACATACGAGATGGCCTCACCCAACAAAAACAGCCGGTAATCATGGCTTTGCGGCTTGGCAAGTACAAGCAGCTCGCTGACGATTTGGTTGACGCGGCCAAGCTCACTCAGCATAATGCGCACGTGATCCTCATTCACTTCGCGCGTTTCTTGCATCATTTGCATAAAGCCTTTCATTGATGTGAGCGGATTGCGAATTTCATGGGCAATGCCGGCGGCCAGCTCTCCGAGCACCGATAGCTTCTCCTTTTTCAGCAGCAGCTCCTCGGTAAGCTTTTGTTGAGTAATGTCGCGGCCGATCGTCAACAATCCTTTGCGCGCGCCGTTTTCCTCAAACAGCGGCACTTTAATGACGTCAAACGTCTTCAATTCCCCCTCGAGCGTCTCGAACGACTCCTCACGCCGGGTTAACGTCCCACTTTCCCACGCTTCGCGGTCCGATTCGATGCACTGCTCAAACGCTGCTTTAAAAAACGGCACGAGTTCACCTAGCTCGCGATCCGTTTTTCCGACATAGTCAATATGCTCGAGATGGTAGAGCCGCCGGCCAAAATCATTGACGCGAAGCCAACGCCCTTCACTGTCTTTAAAACAAACAAAGTCGGGCATCGAGTTAATGAGCGTTAACAGCTGCTGCTCATTTTCTTCCGCTTTCTCAAGCTGTTCACGCTTTTTTAGCAGCTGGTACAAAAACACGACTGACAGCAAAATAAAGATTGTTCCTTTGGCGGCGCTAAGCGCAACGTACACGCCGCGGCTGACCGGCAGCACATTGAGCAGGGCGTCGGTCAAAGTTACCCATAAAACACTGCATACAATGTAACTTGCCATGACTTTTGATTTGTTTAACACTTTGTCATCGAACCCCTAACATGCAAAGTCAGTGGCGGCCGCGCCGTCCGCCTGGTTACATTTCACGCGCCCACCCGAGCAATCGGTCGGCCAGCACGGCAGCGCGTTCATGCCCGATCCGCTTTTGCAGCGACATCCCGAGCCGCTGTGCCACTGCCTCTGCTTCCTCCTCATAAGAGAACGAAAATGACCACTCGAGCGCCGGAATGGCCAGCACGACATATTCCTCTTTTCGGTTTTCGTAAATATATACATAGGCTGGAGCTTGTCCGTCTACTAGCGGCGTTTTACGGATTTTCATCATTGACTCCCACCTTTGCTGCAAAGCCGTCTCTATTTCATTTATTTTACCAAATGTTTGCCACCTACTCAATATAAATCATTTTCCTCGTCATCCCCCCGTCAATGACAAGATTCACTCCGGTCACAAAATCGTTTTCCTCATCGCATAAATAAAGGCAGGCACGGGCGATATCATCCGGTTTGCCGACGCGGCCGGCCGGATGCTGCTCGTGGTCGATATCCCGCAATTTTCCGTAATCGCCCGTTTCAATCCAACCGGGGCTGATGCAGTTGACGCGAATGCGATCGGCGGAAAGCGACACGGCCAGCGCATGGGTGAGAGCGACGAGGCCGCCTTTGGATGCCGCGTACGCCTCTGAATTCGGCTCGGACATGAGCGCCCTTGTCGAGGCGATATTCACGATCGCCCCACCTCTACCGCTGCGACGCATATGTTTCGCCACCTCCCGTGAAGCCAAAAAGGCGCTGCGTAAATTTGTCGCCAACACATCATCCCACTCGTCCACTGTCAGCTCGTACGGCGATTTCCAACGCGAAACGCCGGCGTTATTAATCAGATAGTCGATGCGGCCAAAACGGCTGACTGTTTCGTTCACAAACCGTTCGATGTCGCTCACTTCCCGGACATCAGCCGCCACAAATATGGCATGTCGTCCGTCCGCCCGCAACTGTTCGGCAAACGCTTCCCCTTTTTTTTCATCCCGATCCACGATGGCCACATTCGCGCCTTGTTTGGCAAACATCGCGGAGACCGCCTTGCCGATGCCGTTCGCTCCACCGGTGACAATCACTGTTTTCCGCTCCATGCCCATTTGCCTCTTCTCCTTTCTTTTCTCCAACCTCGTCTTCTCATCCCTATCTTGAGGGAAAAACTACGTTCCTTATTATACCATTGCCAGCAGCCGGAACATATATATGCCGCAATAAGGGGGCGTTTGGAACAATGCGGTTGATGCTGGCGCCCGTACGAGCAGCGGCCGCCTGGCAAGCCGGTGAGCCTCTATGCCAGGCTCGCCCCCTATGGAACATGAAAAAAGACCGCGTGGAAGCGGTCTTGTTGGCGGTTTACCGATATGGGCCGTACGGTGCCGGAAAGCCGGGCACATATGGAGCCACCCCGCCATAATACGACGGCAGTGGTGCAGCAGAATAACCATACGGTGCCGCTGGGGCGTATGGCAGCGGCGCAGCCGGCGGATAGTGATAGTACATCGGGGGATACGGAACAGCGCCGGGGGCGATGCCAGGGGCAACACCGGGCGTAACACCCATCGTCGGCAGCGCACTAGGAACGACGCCGGGCGCCATACCGGCAACAGCGGCTCCCGCCCCTGCATAAGGAGCTGCCATATCGTATGGAGCGACAGCACCGTCAGCGGGCAGCGGCGGTGCATTTTCTTCCCCTCCCATCGGCCAGGCGAAGGTTGGAGCCACATTCGGCACTGCTCCCAAGCCAAGCGGCGGTGCCGGGGGCATCATATCAGAGCTGTCCGGGCTGTCAAATCCATCCGGACTGTCAAATCCGTCTGGACTGTCAAGGTGGGCCGGGCTGACTAAAGGAGCCATCGGCGCGGCTGGCGGACACCAGTAGCCATAAGGAGTCACCGGCGGGTAATACGCTGTCGGCATCACCCCCGTCGGCATTGCTGCCGGCATTGGCGCCATCGGCGGTGCATTATTGTCCATTCGCCCGGCCTCGTCGCCTTGGCTTGAGGCGTTCAGAAACGGATCATTCATATGCGGGTCCCAATGATTCATTGTCCTCTCCCTTTCTCGCTCATAGTTGTCGGGGCGCGTACCCACCCATATTGTATGTCGGAACAAGCAAAGGGTGTTTGCCCGGCCAAAATATAGGTATTTATCCTAAACGCCGGTTGCGCTATGATAAATAACAGCAGCAACCTCACATGGACGCTGGGAGGGAATCGGATGGACGAAGCATTAGCAACCAAACAAATCACCGAACTGCGCAACGGTGCCATAGCCGAGCTGTTAGTAAAAAAAGAGGACTTCCTCACGTTTCGGGCCGTGCTCGTCAAACAGCCCGACTTTAAACAGTTTCGCGGCATCGCCCAACGCGGCGGTCACGTCCTCTACCATTACATGGATACCCCGCGCAGCTGAGCTTCTGTTTTCCATCGTTGCCGATCCGACTTTCCGGTCTGAAAGTCGGATGTTTCTTTTCGCGGAGAAATTTCCATCCTCTCTATAAAACTAGCTGTATCAATGCTTCATGCGTTTTTCCAACATTTAGATAATGAATAACCACCTCATCCTTGTTACTCTAGTAGCGAGTTTACGAGAGGAGGGATGTGAATGAAAAAAAGAAAAGCATGGATGATGGCGATATTGTGCGGAATGTTTTTCTTTGCCGGCCACGCTGATGCCGCAACAGTCCATACGGTCAAACGCGGCGACACGCTTTGGAAAATCGCGAAACAATACGGTGTGCCGCTAAAACAGCTAAAACAAAAAAATCGCAAAGGTGATTTGCTCTATCCTGGGGAAACACTCATCATCCCGAATGCCGGCATTACAGCGGCGGAAAAAGAGTTGCTGGCCCGCCTTGTTCATGCCGAAGCGAAGGGAGAACCGTATGCCGGGAAAGTGGCTGTGGCGACGGTCGTGCTCAACCGCGTCGATCATCCTGATTTTCCGGACACCATTCGCGAAGTGATTTATGAGCGCTCTGGCGGCCATTATGCCTTCACACCGGTGGCAAACGGAACGATCAACGAACCGGCCGATCGTGAGGTATATCGCGCCGTTGAAGAAGCACTTGCTTTTCGCGGTTTAGGAAACGGCTCGCTCTATTTCTATAATCCGAAAACGGCGAAAAGCAACTGGCTGCGCTCTCGTCCGGTGACCGTTGTCATCGGCAACCATGTGTTTGCCAAGTAAACGAAAGCAAGGGGCGACTTCGCTCCTTGTTTTTTAAATTTTAGGAAAGAAACCCCTTTACTTACAACGGGAAATAAGGCAAACTAGAACAAAAGACGATGAAAAAGGGGAATGATGATGATTAATAAAAAAGCAAAAGTCGGGGATATTATTGAATTTAAAAATGGATTGCGCGGCATTGTGGAAAAAGTGAATGAAAACTCGGTTATCGTCGATTTAACATATATGGAAAACTACCGTGAGCTCGACTTGCAAGAGCGAACGGTGGTCAATCATAAAAATTACAAAATTGTTGAATAGAAAAAAGAGGCTGCCGGGAGCCTCTTTTTTTGTTTATGAAATACGGGCCAGTTCATCGCATTCATATATGTGGATACCGTTCGCCGCTGACGCCGCCCGGTAAAACATGGCCAAAGCCAGCTGTCTGGCATCAACCGGCTTATATTTTTTCCACTTGCCGACAAACAAAAACGGCAGCCGGCATAACAGCCATCCGGCGAGCGTCTCGCCGAAACGGAACTCCCGACGCTTGCCGATAAGCAGCGACGGACGAAAAATATGGAGCGACGGAATGGAAAGCCGCTGCAGCGCCTCTTCCGTTTCCCCTTTGACGCGCTGGTAAAAAAATAGCGAACACGGGTTGGCGCCGATCGAGGAGACGGTCAGAAAGCTTTTCGCGCGGCATTTTTCCGCCAGCGCCGCAGCGCGCAGCGTATATTCATAGTCGACTTGAATGAACTGCTGCCTTGTTTTCGCCTTTTTGCGCGTCGTTCCGAGGCAGCAAAAGACGTCATCCACGTAAAAATACCGTTCATACGACTCAAGCCGCGCAAAATCGGCGACGACTTGCTGCAGTTTTTCATGCTCGATCGGCAGCGGGGTGCGGACGAAAATGGTGACTTGCCGGTACAAATCCGACTCAAGCAACAACCCGAGCAGCTCGCCGCCGACCAAACCGCTCGCTCCAAGCAAAAGAGCTGTTCTTCGCTCCAACGCCAAAACCTCCAAGGCAAAAAATTCATTGTTCATTATATATGAGTTTTGGCGAAAAAACTACCTCTTTTTTTGCCGTCTTCAGCGGTTGTCGATGTTTTCCGGGTACAAGTCGTGATTGAGCAGCCGGTATTCAGCCATGTTTTCGTATTTTGTCCCGGGGCGCCCCCAGTTGCAATACGGGTCGATCGAAATGCCGCCGCGCGGGGTGAATTTGCCCCATACTTCGATATAGCGCGGCTCCATGACTTTGATTAAGTCGTTCATGATGATGTTGACGCAGTCTTCATGAAAATCGCCGTGGTTGCGGAAGCTGAACAAATACAATTTCAACGATTTGCTTTCGACGCATTTTTTGTCCGGAATGTAGCTGATGTAAATCGTCGCGAAGTCCGGCTGACCGGTTTTGGGACATAGCGATGTGAACTCCGGGCAATTGAACTTCACGAAATAATCCCGGTCAGGATGTTTGTTGTCAAACACTTCAAGAAGGTTGGGATCGTACGTAAACGAATACGTTGTCCCTTGATGGCCAAGCAGCGTCAACTCTTTCAATTCCTCGTCTTTTCTCCCTGCCATTCCTTCATTCCTCCCTTTGATTCATGCAAAATGAGCCGCCGAGCCTCTGCTTTATACGCCGCGTTTGTTTCCCCAAAGGAGCGTGTGCAGCTGCGGCAAGACGTAGACATCAGCCAGCTCCTCCGACTCGGCGGCTTGCCCGACAAGCCAGTCGAGCTGGGCAAGAAGCTTCGCGCGAAGCGCATCGACATCCGCATCGGCCACATCTTGGTTGCCTGTCTGCAAATAAAACGGAACGCCCGGGTAGCGGCGGTGCACCTCTTTCGCGTACGCCAAGTCGGCATCATCAAACACGACGACTTTCAAACTGACGCGCCGCGCCCTGCTTCGGTCCGCCTGCAGCCGCCCGATGAGTTGATCGAGCGCCGCCCAGTCCGTATCCATCCCCGAGCTTGGCGGTTTCGGGGAAATGGTGACGTCATCCACATCGAGCAGCCAGTCTTGCCAGCGGCTCCCTTGCGTTTCAACCGCGACGCGCACCCCTTTTTCATGAAGAAGGCTGACAAGTTCTCCAAGAGCGGCAATGAGAAGCGGGTTGCCCCCTGAAATCGTCACATGGCGGAAGCGGCGGCCGCCAAGGACCTCAAGCCGCCGCCAAATGTCTTCCGCCGTCAGCTGTTCGATCTCTTCTTTGGCCGATCCGTCCCACGTGAAGGCGGAGTCGCACCAACGGCAACGGTAATCGCAGCCGGCCGTGCGGACGAACATCGTCTTTTGGCCGATCACCATTCCCTCGCCTTGAATCGTCGGCCCAAAAATCTCCAATACCGGAATCGTGCGCGCCATCACCGTCCCCCCGCTTTCGGCCGGTAGACGACATAGCTCGTCGGCGTCTCGCGCACAAACACTTGCAAGCATTTCGGCTTGTGCGGCAACGTATCAAGATGGCGCTGAATCGTTTCATAAATCGTGCGCGCCACCACTTCCGTCGTCGGAAACCGGTTCGGGTCGTTTTCATCAAAGCAATCGGCATGGTCATTGAGCAGCGTATGATCCAGCTTTCCGTGCACAAGCTGTTTGATCGTTTGGAAATTGACTAAAAATCCACTTTCATCGAGCTCATCGCCGGCAATCGTCACATTGACGATATACGTATGACCGTGCATATTCATGCAGCGCCCCGCCGCCTCATGCGGAATGAAATGGGCGGCGGCGATATGCATATCTTTGTTCAACTCATACCGATAATCATGCCAAACTTGAGGATAGAGCTGATGCATCATCGCGACTCCACCTCAGCTTTCTCCCGCAAATACTCATCCAGCCCGCGCTTGCGCAGCACGCACGCCGGGCATTCGCCACAGCCATCGGCGATGATGCCGTTATAGCATGTGAGCGTCTTTGTGCGGACGAATTCAAGCGCCCCAAGCTCGTCAGCAAGCTTCCACGTTTCCGCTTTTGTCAGCCACATGAGCGGTGTATGGATTACAAACTGATAATCCATGGCTAAGTTCAGTGTGACGTTGAGCGACTTCATAAAGATGTCGCGGCAGTCGGGGTAACCGCTGAAATCCGTCTCGCACACTCCGGTGACCAAATGGCGCGCTCCCCGTTGTTTGGCGAGCACCGCCGCAAACGAGAAAAACAACAAGTTGCGCCCATCGACAAACGTGGTCGGCAACTCCCCTTCCTTTTGCTCGATGGCGATATCGCGGCGCGTTAGGGCGTTCGGCGCCAATTGCCCAAGCAGCGACATATCGAGCACCGTATGGCGGACGCCAAGCTCGGCAGTGATCGCTTGAGCGACATCAATTTCGCGGCGATGGCGCTGGCCATAATCAAACGTCACCGCCTCCACTTCGCCAAACCGCTGTTTTGCCCAAAACAAACACGTCGTGCTGTCTTGGCCGCCGCTGAAGACGACGACCGCTTTTTCTTCCTTCATCTTCACCTTGACCAACCTCCTTCTGAATGGACAGAAGAAGAGGTTTCCAAAACAAAAAAGGCCATACCCCCTAGGATACAGCCGTCCCTAGTTTTTTATAGAGGGTTTTGCTAGAAACCTCTCCCGCACAAGTGTACGGAATTGTGATTCTTCTGTTCTCGCTCTTTACTATACCACACTTACCGCTTTTGTTGTAGCGCCTTTTTCACTTTTTCCGCCGCCCACACATGCACATACAAAAGCGGGATATAGCCGGCAACGAGATAAACACCGACGTTGGCCGTCCATTCCATCAGCCGTTCCATTTCGCTTTTTTCTTCGAAAAACAACGTACCGACAAACAAACAGGCGAGCAGGACGGGAAGGGAGCGTCGCTGTTGAATAGCAAACAATTGTTTCACAATGCGCGTCGCCGCCCAAACCGAAACGGTAATAATCGGAAATACGACAAGCACATAGATGGAGATGACAATATACTCCATCCGTTCAATAAACGGCACTTCCGGAATTTTGGCGAGCGTCAATGTCGGCCATGTAATATGCTTGATTTGCTCTTTATTGTAAAAAATGATGGAGATAAACATGATGATCAAATAAATCAACATCGTCAGCGCGTTGGCAGCGTGAGCCCATTTTTGCGATGACGAGGCGTTTTTTAAAAACGGATAGTACGCAAGCAACATTTCAAATCCTAAATATTGAAGCGCCATATCGTTTGCTGCTTGCGCCAGCTGTATGGGCGAATGGTCAAACATCGGAAATAAGTTCCGGTACTGTGCATACTCGAGCGGGAAAAACAACATAGGAAAAATCGTCAACAGCGGGATGACAACCCCCCAGAAGCATAAGCCGGCAACGACACGAAATCCGCCAGAGACCGCGTAATACGTCAACACCAAAAAGAGCAAACTGAACTGCCATGTTCCCATAAGAGGGAACACCCATACTTTAATGATTTCAATATATGATTGAAGCACCGTGAACGCGGCCAAGGCGTAATAAAAGAGCAACCCGGCGCTTAGCACCCCGCCGAACCAGCGCCCGAAATAATGCTTATGAAGCGACACAATATCACCACCGGACGGGGCATAGGCAAGCAAACGGTACATCAACCAAATAAGCCCGTGCGCAGCCAATCCGGCCAACAATACAGCCATCCAGGCATCTTGCCCCGCCTCTTTCATCACCGTCCGCTGGAAGCCAAGCGCCCCGACGCCGACTTGGGTGGCATGGATGACAAAAAAGACGAGAAACGGGGAGATGAGAAACCGTTCATCGATCGCCTGCTTCACCGTTATCCCTCCTCATGATCCCGTCTTATTCGCCAATTCCCGTATGAATAATATCCACCGTTACACGCGGACGAATCTCTAAATCTGGATATTCATGGTAAAACGATTCACGGTCCCACTGTCTCGTGACACTCCGGACAAAGTCGCCAATGCCAAGCGGATCAATACGTTTTTCCTGAAAATAGTGAAACAATCGACGCATATTCCGTTCCAATTCCTCTTCCATTTTCTCCTTTACATCAGCAAACAAATTGGCTCCCGGTTTATCGAGCCATGACGGGTAATCCTTCACGGAAGCGTGAATATGGACGGAAACATCCAACACATGGCGGCCGCCGTCCCGCCTCCATTCATAGGTCGGTTTGGCCCATAAGTTTTGCAACATGACCCGATCTTCGCCTTGTTTGCCGCGCTCCCCAATCTTTAGCTGATAGACGCCGTTTTTCGTTTCGCCCAGCAAGATTTTCATCAAAAAAGAATCACGCAAACTCACGCGTCCGACATACCGGCCATCGCGAAACAACGCCACCCCTTCTAACTTGACGAACTCCCCTTTTTTTTCAAAATACGGTAAAAACGGATCGCTCCCCGGGGAGAAATAACGGTACAAAAACAAATGCAAGTTCGTTTTTGGCAAATTCATTGACTGTTCATTTTGCCTAACGAGGTTCGGCAAATACAACGTATCGCTCAATGTCGTCTTCGCCGTAATTTCTAACAGCTCCTTCGCACTTCCCTCCGCTACACCGAGAAACAAATCGCTGCCCACTTTGTTATTGCGCGCAAGGCTGTGTGTAATTTGTTCAATCCCCCGTTCGGCAAACCGCTTTCCGAATAAAATGAGCCGCAGCTGTCCTTCCTCGATTGGCAATGCGGATTTTGCCGACAGGCGCGGGATGAGATCGTAGACGGTCGGCGATGACGTTGTCAACAGATTCGGCTTTGTCATTGGTCCTTGTTTAAACGTCGGGTAGACGGCGGTACCGGTATAATGCTCATCCTCGAAATCATAGCCCATCTGTTGAATAATTTGAATTTCATCGATCGGCCGTGAACTCGTGCAGCCGGTGAGCAGCAACAATCCCCCCAAACATGCGAGCCAACGCTTCATCCCCATCACACCTTACTCGTCAATATCGCGTTTTTGCTTAGCGTCTTCCGGGTCATAGCGAAACCGCGACTGCGGGCGGAAAAGCGTCGGCCGCTCCGCTGTCGCGCTGTACGGTGAGCGGACGAACGTATCGCGGAAATTGCGCAGGCGTAACGGATAAAACGGCACTAAATACGGATAACCAAGCGACTGTAGCCGCCCTAAATGAATGAGCAGTCCGCAGACGGCAAAAATGATGCCAATCCCGCCCCAACATGCGGCAAACAAAATAAACGGAAACCGGATAAACCGAATGGTGTTTGACATTTTAAAAATCGGCGTCGTAAACGAGGCGAGCGCCGCTAGGGCGACGACGATCAACAAAATCGTGCTTGCCAGTCCGGCATCCACCGTCGCCTGTCCGATCACAATCCCGCCAACGATCCCGAGCGTTTGCGCAACTTTCGTCGGCAGCCGCGCCCCGGCTTCGCGCAGCAGTTCAATCGTAATCTCTAAAAACAACACTTCGAGCACCGGCGGAAACGGCACGTTCGAACGTGAATAAATAATGGGGCCAAGCAGGTCTTCCGGAATCATTTCATAATGATACGTCAATACCGCCACATAAACCGGCGATGCTAAGATGGAAAACATGACGCCGAAAAAGCGGATGAGCCGGAAAAACGAGCCGAGCACCCACGGCAAATAATAGTCTTCCGGTGAAGTAAAAAAATCAAAAAACGTGGAAGGGCCGATCACCGCATACGGTGAACCGTCGCAAAAAACAGCAACTTGTCCCGATGCGAGCGCATAAACGGCGCGGTCAATCCGCTCGGTAGAGACGAAAAGCGGAAACGGCGTCCGCGAATTGTCGGCGATTAGCTGGTCTATGATCGCATTATCAAACACAATGTCAAAATGAATGGCTTTAACCCGTTGCATCACCGTCTGGATCGTTTCTGGATTCGCCACGCCGTCAATATATGCGATCACGACTTTCGTTTTTGACATTGAGCCGATCATCATTTCCCGAAACACAAGATTCGGCGTTGCAATTTGCCGGCGCATGAGATGCAAGTTCGTCCCAACATTTTCGACAAAGCCGACTTTCGGACCGACAACGCTAAACTCGTTTTCCGAATCGTTGTTCTCCCGCAACCCCAAGTTTTCGTTCGCCGCGCTGATCAGCGCCGCTTTGCCCGGCTGCTCCCGGAAGCTGACAGCGACGAATCCTTTTAACACTTTTTCTTCAATCAGCGCCGGATCTTCGCTCACCTCGATCCGCTGAATCGGCACGATTTGTTGCAAATCTTCCAACCGCACACCCGGATGGCGGGAAAGGTCAGTTTGTAGATGGCAAAGAACATGCTCTTGCAGCACTTTCGGGTCGACGAGCGAATCGAAATAGCAAATCGATAGCTCCTTGTCCCCAGCTGAAAACGACACTTCAACAAAATCGCTCGACCGCCGGAGTTTTTCCCATAGCTGCGGCATCGTTTGTTCCAGAGGGCGCTTTTTCTTTTTAAAAAATGATAAAAAGCCCACGGCCATCCCCTCGCCTTTCCGTTTACGGCATAGTCTTCCAATAAACGAATATTTTTATGCATCCCCACATTTCCTATTGATTGGACGGAATATTCTATATATTATTGGAGATAGACAAAAAACTAGAAAAAGGAGAATCATAAATGAGGGGGCTGGCGAAACGGCGCCGGGCAAGACAGGCGTTAAAAAAAGTGACGGAAACGGCGGAAGCGCTGCGGCAGTTGATGGATTCGAAGCGGCCCATTGCCGAGCAGTTCGACCGCATCCGCTCCTTTTTAGACGACCATCTCGGGCATGATGAATATTTTGTGGTCGTCGATGAAAGCGGATACGGGCTTGTCCATACGAATCGCCTCCGCGAGGGAAGAGTGTTTGCCGACCCGGTCGGGCTCGCCGCCGCCCGCACGCATGAGCCGCTATTGCAAGTGTACGAACGGGATACCGGCGAAGTGTTGATTGACGCCAGCTGTCCGCTTTGGACCGAACCGGGCGGAAAACGTCTTAACCTGCGGATGGGCCGTCTTATGCACCGCCCGTATTTGCAATGGGTGCTAGCCGGCATCGCCATCACCCCGGCGGTGGTTGGGCTGACTTCTTCCCTCGCCGGGGCGCCGCCTATTTGGGCCGCGCTGTTTGCCATAACAGCCGGGGTGGGGCTCAGCGCCGTTTGGCACCGGGTGCTCACCGCCCAGCTGCGCCAATGGTACAGCGTTGCCCGTACCGTTTCTTCCGGCCAATTGCAAGCGGAACTTCAAACGACAGGGAAACGGGACGAATTTCACCAAATCGCTTATGAAATCAATAAGATGATTCTCGGCATCCGCACGATCATCGCCGAACTGGCGAAAGCGGCAAAAACGGTGCATGACGTCAGCCATGAGCAGCAAGCGGAAATGCGCCGTTTGTCCGAATCGTTTGATGAAATCGCCACCGCGGTTGAAACGTTCCGGGAAGGGACGAAACAACAGACAGCCGCCGTCGAGCAAGCGGATGACGTCATCCGGCAGATGGTGGAACGCGTGCAGCTCATGCGTGCGGCGGTGGAACGCGTCGTCACACAGGCGGGTCAGGCTTGGTCATCCGCATCCGAAGGAATCCGCCTGATCGATGAAACAAAGGCAAACATGGATGCGATGCAGCGCGGCATCGGTGAGACGACCGCTCTCATTGACAAAGCGGCTAAAGAAGCGGCGCGCGTCCATGACATGATCGCCGCCATCCGCACGATTGCCAAACAAACGAACTTGCTCGCCCTAAACGCTTCGATCGAGGCGGCGCGCGCAGGGGAAGCAGGCCGCGGCTTTTCGATCGTCGCCCAAGAAGTGCGGACGCTCGCCGAAAATACGAACGCCTTCGCTGCCAAAATTTTCGCCTCGCTCGACGACATGACGAGCGCGTTGGAAGCCGCCGTGCAGGCCGTGCAAGGAAGCGGCCGCCACGTTGAAACGACAAAAGACTCGCTTTGGAAAACAGGCGAGACGTTCACATCGTTTCAGGGCATGTTCTCCCAGCTGAACGACTTGCTCCAGCAAAACGAAGCCCACGTCAACACCATCACCGCCGACGGCGAGCAACTGGGCAGGCTGATGAGCGGCGTGCGCGCGGTCGCCGCCGATTTTTCCGATATGGTGCAAGAGACGGCGGCGGGGCTCGAGCGGCAAACGCTCGCCCTTCACGAACTGGCGGGGGAAGCGGATGCCTTGGCCTCCGCAGCCCGCGATTTGGAAACGATGATCGCCCGTTTTCGCTCGCGATGATGCTTTCAACATCCGTATGCGGGAGGACCATTTCGAAAAAAGCCCCCGTTTTGCGAAACGCCATGAAAGCGAAGGGATGCCGATTGGGCGGGCGTTGTACAGAAAAACAATAAGCCCTTTCGCCCCCGCTCCAGAACGGAAGAGGCGGGGAAAGCGAAAGGGCCTGTTTGCTAGCGCGGCAACTTGCGGCGCCAAAGAAGCCATAATAATATGAGGCTGATATAGCCGAACAACGGATAGATGAAAGACAGCAGCTCGCCGTAATGAAACGGGCTGACGGCCGCGAACAGTACAACGAGCAATATCACCAGCCATTTTCCGCGAACCGGAACCCACACGCGAACTTGGCGCTCCAACCCAAATAGGCCACCGATGACCGATGTGAAAATTTCCCCGTAAATGACAAAGACGTAAAACCAGTACAACACTGAAAAAAACGTATGAACGATTTCCGCCATCGGGATGTCGTAACTGCCCTTGTACGGAAACGACAGTAACACAATATGATTTAACAGCAACAAAACGGTCAAGACGATTCCGCCCAAGACCGCCCCGCGCTTTACGATTTGTTCGTCGCTCGCTTCACGGGCGACCGGGACGAGCACCGCTTGTGCCATGGCCAAATTGAACGCCGCATAAGAAAACGGCGACAACACCGCTTTTAAAGAATAGTCGGAGGCCACAACATCCGCGCGGCACAACTCCCCGGCCATCACCGTCTTCATAAAAGTGAAAACGCTAAATAAGACCATCATCGGCACGACAAAGACATTGACCCCAAACAGCCCTTTCCGCCCCAACAGCATCACCATAAGCGCCAAAGCAAGCGTCAGTGCAACGCCCCCCTGCCGTGTCCAACCGAGCTGCTCTTCAAACACCGCCCCCGCTCCAGCGATCATCACCGCCGTTACTCCGCCGATCATCGCAGTCATCATCAAGGTCACGAACGGGCTCACCGTTTTTCCAAATAAATACCGGTTCAACTCATCGTACGACGACGCTCCAATGCGGCGCGCCATCACCATAAGGCGAACCCCGCCCCATGTAAACAAAAAACCGCTGACGGCCACACCGACGGTTCCCGCCGCCCCGTAGCGAGTAAAAAATTCGATGATTTCCCTTCCGGTCGCAAATCCTGCTCCAATGACGGTACCGATGTAAACAGCGGCGATTTGCCACGCTTCCGACCACTCGTTTCTCTTGCCCACTGTTTGCCATCCCCTTCTCTCTTGTCCGCTGCTCATTGCCATATATATGTCCGGCATGGACAAGAAAGACGCCGGAATGAAAAAAAGAAGGGATCCCATCCAATCAACAGGACCCCCTCCTCTTGCCGGTGTGTAGAAGAAACAAACTGCATCATCTTGTTGAAAAGGAAAGACAGTTTTTGTCATCTCTGCTCGATCAATTCGCTGTCACTTGTTCGACTTGATGTTCGTGCAGCCCGCCGCTTCCTTCAACATGTACTTTCACTGAATACGTGCCTTGATTCGCAAACGTGACAGCCGCTTCGTATTCACCGTTCCCTTTTTCGGCCGCATCGACAAATTCATGTTTATTATCGGCCTGCCAAATTTCAAAGCGCACGGTTGCACCTGTCAGCGGCTGTCCGTCTTTTGTCAGATGGACAACCAATGAGGCCGGTTTCCCGGCTTCGAATGAATGGGATAATAACGACATCGCCACACTGCTGTGATGGCCTTTCTCATCATCCAGGCTGCTGGCATCGGGGCCATTGGCGGCTTGTTCCGGCTGGCCGACGACAATGTCTTTTTTCGGCATATTATGCATATCGCGCGCCGTCACATGAGCGACAACGGAATACGTCCCTGCTTCCGTGAACGTTTTTTCCACCGAATAGCGGCCATCGCCGTCATGCTTCGCCTCAAGCATTTCCCGCTCGCCGTCTCCATGTCTCCATACTTCAAACTTCACTTCACTCGCATCGTCCACGTTTTCTCCGTCATACGTCACGACACAGGCAAGTGTCGCCGCCTTGTTCAATTCAATATGGTCGGGAACATCCAGTTTGACTTCGAGCATAGCCGGCGTTTCCGCCTGCTCATCGTTGTTCGAGCAAGCCGCGAGCATAGCGACAACCAACAACGCCATCCACGTAAAAAGCAAACGTCTTCTCATCTTCACCTTTCTCCTTTTAGCAATAAAACTTTACGGCAAACGGCGGCAACAGGCTGTTTTTCGCCTCTTTTTCTGTTTTTCACTTTATCATAGTTTGGCTGCACCTACATTAGTATTCACTATTTTTTCAAAAACATTTCACCGTTATCACAATTTTTTTGTACAAAACACTTGAAAGTCAAAAAAGGTCAAAGTATAATAAAACCAGAAGGTCAAAGAAAGTCAAAGACAAACAGCAAAAAAGGGGGTATGCCTTATGCTATGTCAAGCATGCCAAAAAAATAAAGCATCGGTGTTCGTCAACTTGCAATGGAACGGGGAAAAACAAGAACTTCACCTTTGCCATACATGCTATGAAAAGCAAAAGCAACAACTGTCCATTCCAATGAACTTCGGCTTTTCGCCGTTTTCGTTCGATGATTTCTTCACCGGCCATTTGGCGGCGGCCAACGCGCAAGCGGCCGCGCCGGAAACGGCGACCAAACGCCCGCAGCGCCATGGCGGTGGATTTTTGGATCAATTTGGCCGCAACTTGACGCAAATGGCGAAAGCGGGCTTAATTGACCCCGTCATCGGCCGCGACAAAGAAATTGCGCGCGTCATTGAAATTTTAAACCGCCGCAACAAAAACAACCCGGTGTTGATCGGGGAGCCGGGTGTCGGGAAAACGGCGATCGTCGAAGGGCTTGCGCTGAAGATCGCCGAGGGGCAAGTGCCGGAAAAACTGTTAAACAAAGAAGTATACCTGCTTGATGTGGCGTCGCTTGTCGCCAACACCGGCATCCGCGGTCAATTTGAAGAGCGGATGAAACGGATGATTGCCGAACTGCAAGAGCGGAAAAACATCATCTTGTTCATTGACGAAATTCATCTGCTCGTCGGTGCTGGCGCTGCCGAAGGGTCGATGGACGCCGGCAACATTTTAAAACCGGCGCTCGCCCGCGGTGAACTGCAAGTCGTCGGGGCGACGACATTGAAAGAATACCGGCAAATTGAAAAAGACGCCGCCCTTGAGCGCCGCTTCCAGCCGGTTCTCGTCCACGAGCCGACCGTTGACGAAGCGATCGCGATCTTAAAAGGCATCCAGCCGAAATACGAACAGTTCCACCATGTCCGTTATACGGACGAAGCGATCGAAGCGTGCGTCAAACTCGCGCACCGCTACATCCAAGACCGCTTCCTGCCGGACAAAGCGATCGACTTGTTGGATGAGGCCGGCTCGAAAGCGAACTTGCGCCTCGGACCGACCGATGAAAAACAGCTGCAAGAGCGGTTGATGCAAATCGCGAAAGAAAAAGAACAAGCGACGAAAGAAGAAAACTATGAACGGGCGGCGAAACTGCGCGATGAAGAGCTGAAGCTCGAAAAACAACTCGAACAAGGCATCGCGCAAGAACGCCCGACGGTCGATGTCGCTGACATCGAGCAAATCATCGCTGAAAAAACGGGCATCCCGGTCGGCAAGTTGCAAGCCGATGAAAAAGAAAAAATGAAACATCTCGAAGACAACTTGGCGAAAAAAGTGATCGGCCAAGCGGAAGCGGTGAAAAAAGTCGCCAAAGCGATCCGCCGCAGCCGCGCCGGCTTGAAAGCGAAACACCGTCCGGTCGGTTCGTTCCTGTTCGTCGGCCCGACCGGCGTCGGGAAAACGGAGCTCGCCAAAACGCTCGCCGAGGAGTTGTTCGGCACGAAAGACGCCATGATTCGCCTCGATATGAGCGAATACATGGAGAAACATTCCGTCTCGAAGCTGATCGGTTCACCGCCGGGCTATGTCGGCTTTGAAGAAGCCGGCCAACTGACAGAAAAAGTGCGCCGCAACCCGTACAGCATCATCTTGCTCGACGAGATGGAAAAGGCGCACCCGGATGTCCAGCACATTTTCCTGCAAATTTTAGAAGACGGCCGCTTGACCGACAGCCAAGGCCGCACCGTCAGCTTCAAAGATACGGTCATCATCGCGACAAGCAACGCTGGTGTAACAGACAAAAAAATCACCGTCGGCTTTGAAAAACAAAGCGGTGGCGCATCAAGCGTGCTCGACTCCTTAAACGCTTACTTCAAGCCGGAATTTTTGAACCGCTTCGACGCCATCATCGAGTTCAAGCCGCTTGAAAAAGCGCAATTGCTTGAGATTGTCGACTTGATGCTCGCCGATGTCAAAGCGGCAATGCGCGAACAAGGCATCGAACTCGACGTGACCGAAGCGGCGAAAGAAAAGCTGGCTGAGCTCGGCTACCATCCGGCCTTTGGCGCCCGCCCGCTCCGCCGCGCCATCCAGGAACATGTCGAAGACAACATCGCCGACTGCCTGCTTGACGCCGATCAATCGGTGCGTGCGATCCGCATCGATGTCAAAGGCGATGCCATTGTGGCGCAAATCGCATCATAACCGTCTGACGAATGCCGCCTCACCCCGTGTTCGGGGTGGGGCGGTTTTTTGAATCAAAAAAAGGCTGCGCTCCGATGTTGCGCAGCCTTTTTTGGTTAAAACAATCCGCCTTCCCGACCGACTTCATAGAGATAATAAACGCCATAAACGAGACTGATGGCAGAAACAACCTGCACAAGCGCGCGATACAACGTTTGTTTCGGGCGGGCGAACAAAAACGGCAAGCCGAACAATGTCGTAAAAATCATCATGCCGATAACCGTTCCAAGTCCGAAAATAATAATAAACGCAAACGCCTGCCACGACGTCTCTACTGTCGTCAAAGTGAGAAGCACCATTCCGGCGCTGCCGGCCATGCCGTGCACCACCCCGACGAGCAGCGACTTCATGTGGAGACGGTGAACGTGGACTGCCTGAGCATCACCCGCCGCCCGTACAGCACGGAAACTGGCAATCGATAAAACGATAATCATCACGCCGACTGCCATTTCCATCCATGTAGCGATCGTTTCCGGGATATGTTGTTTCAAGCTGATTACGATCATGCCGACGACAAGCAATGTCAACGTATGGCCGATCCCCCAAAAAACGCCGGATAGCGAAGAAAGAGACAGTTTATTCGTGCGGCTTGCGATCGTCGACACCGCCACGACATGGTCCGGCTCTGTCGCATGCTTCATTCCTAACAAAAGGCCAAATAACAACGTCAACGCTACACTTTCCACCGGTTTCTTCCCCCTAATTTTCCTCCAGTTTCTCATTTAATTGTTTCCAAACTTGCTCGTACACCTTTTTTAATGGCACGCCGTTCGCTTTGGCGATCGCTTTGCATTGTTCAAACTCTGGAGCTCTCTGGACGACTTGGCCGCGATGTATCCCTTCTTTTACCGCCACCGTCCCCCAGTCGGTCTGCACTTCACGAAACCGCCGCTCAAGCCGGTGCACCGTCAACGGATAGTAACGCACCCCAAGCGTCGTCGTTTCGCGGAACAAAATCTCTTTCATCTGTTCTAGCTTTTTGCGCGAACATAATAGTTGCAGCAAAACGCCCGGGCGGTTTTTTTTCATATAAATTGGCGTATAAAATACATCGTTTGCCCCTGCTTCCAACAGCAGCTCCATCACATAGCCAAGCCATTCCCCGGGCGTATCATCAAGATTCACTTCCACTTTCATCATTTGTTCATCAATATGTTCGTGATGAGGAGGATGGTTGCCCACCGTCTACATCCCTCCCTTCCATCCGGCGTCCGCTCCTACCGCTGTTCGCCAATGACGACGCGCAACACATTCGGGCGGTGGGGAAACGTCTTCGTTCCGGCCCCATACCCAATAGCGGTGACGTTCATAGATGGAAGTGGGCCGAAATGTTCGGCCAATACCGAAACGATCGCCGCTCCTGTCGGTGTCGTCAACTCTCCTTTGATTGCCGACTGTTCAATCGGAATACCCTTTAATAATTCCAATGTCGCCGGAGCGGGCACCGGATATTCCCCGTGATCAATCTGCACTGTTCCCGATCCGACCGGAATCGGGGACGACTGAATCGAAACGGCACCAAGCTGGTGAATGAGAATCGCTGTCCCGACAATATCGATAATCGAATCAACGGCTCCGACTTCATGAAAATGAACGCGGTCTAACGGAACGTTATGAATCCGCCCTTCCGCCTCGCCAATGCGGCGGAAAATCGCCAACGCTGTTTCTTTGACCTCCTTAGCCAGATCAGATGCGTCGATCATCTCCGCAATCTCTTTGTATGACCGGTGATGGTGGCCGTGCCCATGATGATGATCGCTGCCGCCATGAGTGTGTGCGAGATGACGGCCATCGCCGTGATCATGTTCGTGATGATGGTGATGATTGTCATCATGACCGTGCCCGTGATGATGATGGTGTCCGTCATCATGAGCGTGCTCGTGATGGTGGTCACGATGATCATCGCCGGAGTGATGTCGATGATGGTCATCATGCTTGAGGACAACATCAAACTTTGTGCACGTAATGCCGTTTTTGACGATCTTCCGCCATGTTAACGTGTATTCCTCTTCCAACGGGAGTTTCTTTAATTCTGCTTCGAGCAGCTTCGGGTCGGCGCCGGCATCGATGAGCGCGCCGATCACCATATCTCCGCTGATTCCCGAGAAACAATCGAAATAGATTATCGTCATTCGTTTCACCCCTTTTGGCAGGCGAGCCGGTGAATTAAGGCAGCGCTATATCCGCCGCCAAATCCGTTATCAATATTGACGACACTAATGCCCGGCGCGCATGAATTCAACATCGTCAATAATGCCGATAACCCTTGGAAGTGGGCGCCATAGCCGACGCTTGTCGGCACGGCGATCACCGGGTGGGAGACAAGGCCGCTGACGACGCTTGGCAACGCCCCTTCCATTCCGGCCACGACGATCGAAACGGTCGCCGCACGAATGGCTTCGATATGGTGAAACAGCCGGTGAATGCCCGCCACGCCGACATCGTAAAACCGCCGCACTTCACAGTCGAACATCTCGGCGGTGATCGCCGCTTCCTCGGCGACGCCGAGATCTGACGTGCCGGCACAAATCACAGCGATATACGCATCCGTTTCCTTCGTTTTCGCCTGTTCCTTTTTCCAATATAACAGACGCGCGGCATCATGATACACCAGCTCAGGAAACAGCGCACGCACAGCCGCTGCTTTGTCTTGTGTCACGCGGGTGACGAGCACGCGGTCGTGATGTTCTTTTAGTGTTCGGACAATGGCGATGATTTGGTCTGCCGTTTTTCCTTCCCCGAACACCACTTCCGGAAACCCTTGCCGTTTCGGGCGATGAAGGTCGACGTTGGCAAATCCTAAGCGGTCAAACGGCTTCAACCGCTCCTTCGCCTCTTCGACACTCAGTTCCCCTGTTTGTACTTGTCGCAAAATGTCTTCGAGCATCACATCACCTATTCCTTTTGAAAGTAGCTCGCCATATGGCGGACAAGGCGCTCGTAGCGTTCATAAACCTCTTTATAGGCTTTCCGGTTGTCCTCATTCGGCATGACTGTTTCCCCCATCGGAATGTGCGCCTTAATCGCTTCCAACGATTCCGCTTCGCCGATGGCGACAAGCGCTGTCCATGCCGCGCCCCACGCTGCCCCGTGATGGCTTTTTGGAACGCCGATTTCTGCATCAAACACGTCCGCTAAGATTTGCAGCCATAGCGGAGAACGCGCCAACCCACCGCTGACGTATAACTTCTTTGGCTTTCCAGCCAATGTTTCCAACGCCTTTCCGATTTGGTAAAGATTGAACGTGATCCCTTCCATCACTGCCCGGATAAAATGTTCTTGCTTATGGGTGACCGTCGCTCCGTAAAAGCCGCCTTTCGCCCGCGGATCCCAAAGCGGCGCCCGTTCACCGTTAATATACGGAAGAAAAATCAGACCGTCCGCCCCGGGCACTGCTCGTGCAGCATCTTCCAAAAACTGACTAAAACTCCGTTGATCGTTCATGATGTCTTTCAGCCACTGCAGCGCAATGCCGCCGTTGTTTGACGGCCCGCCAATAATAAACCGCTCTTTTGTAAAAGCATAACAAAAAGTCTCGCCATTTTCACTCATTTTCGGTTCACGGGTGATTTGGCGAACCGCTCCGCTCGTGCCGACCGAGACGGCCACTTCGCCGGGAAAAATGGCGCCAATGCCTAAATTGGCGAGCTGGCCGTCGGCAGCACCTATGACAAACGGCAAATCACGGGGAATTCCCATCTGCTCAGCAACCGCCTCATCCACCCCTGTCATCACATATGTGGGCGGGACGAGCTCGGACAGTTGATCTTCACGAATCCCCGCTAACTTGAGCAACTCCGGTTCCCATTGAAATGTGCTCGGATTGAACAACCCGGTCGCCGATGCCATCGAGTAATCGATCACATTGGTATGAAACCAGCGCCGCACGACATACTCTTTGATCGACAGAAAGGAAAACGCCCGCTCATATGGCGTATACTTCGTTTCTTTCATCCATAACAATTTGGCCAACGGGGTCATCGGATGAACCGGAGTTCCCGTTTTGGCGTACACCGTTTTCCCCATCGTTTTCCGCAGCTGTTCCGCCTGGGGAGCGCTTCGCCCATCAGCCCAAATGAGCGCCGGAGAAAGCGGATGTCCGTCCTTGTCCACGCAAACGAGCGAATGCATTGCCGCCGATAAACCGACCGCCAACAGTTCCTTTTGGCTGATTCCAGCCTGTCTGATTGCTTCGCGCACGGCCAAGACCGCGGAACGCTCAATTTCCGCCGCATCTTGTTCCACCCACCCTTGTTTCGGGTAATGGAACGTATTCATTTTTTCAGCCTCGGCCATCAATTGGCCGCTCCTATGAAACACACATGCTTTCACACTTGTCGTTCCAAGATCCAACCCGATCACATATTCTTTTGCCATGATGCCTCTCCTTTTTCGCATTCAACCAACCATTTCGAACGCTAGTCCATTAATTCGAAAAAAGTTATTCCGGAACAGAAACACGTCAGAAATCTTTACGCTTAAGAACCTGCTTTCGACATGCTGGCCCGTTCGCTGATCGATCGCTTACGGCAACATTTTGTTCATACTTCCGCTCTGATAGCCGACTAAATCGAGCGTCACATATTGATAGCCGTACGTTTGCAGCTGTTTCGCAATGCGGTCGCGATGCGCCAAAATGACCGCCATATCGTTTGGCTCCACTTCAATTCTTGCAATCTCTTGGTGAGTGCGGACCCGCACTTGGCGAATCTGAAACGTCTGTCTGAGAAATTGTTCTGCTTTTTCCACCCTCGTCAATTTTTCCACTGTAATCGATTCGCCATAGGCAATGCGCGACGACAGACAGGCAAAAGACGGTTTGTCCCATGTCGGCAAGCCGAGCCGGCGGGAGAGTTCACGAATTTCTTTTTTGTATAAGTTCGCCTCTTGAAGGGGGCCGCGCACCCCTCTTTCTTTCGCCGCCTTCATTCCCGGCCGATATTCGTTGGCGTCATCGGCAATGACACCGTAAACGACATTTTGAAACCCTTTTGCCTCCATAAGGGGGATCAAATGGTCAAACAAACTGCTTTTGCAAAAATAACAGCGGTTTTTCGAGTTTTCCGCATAACCCGGGATCGCCAGTTCCGACGTTTCAATAATTTCATGCGGAGCCCCGATCCATTTCGCCAGCCGCTTTGCTTCCTCGAGTTCGCTGGACGGATACGTCTCCGAATCAGCGGTAACGGCCAGCACATGATCTGCTCCGAGCGTGTCCACCGCCGCTTTCAGCAAAAACGTGCTGTCGACCCCGCCGGAAAACGCGACCACCACTGATCCCATATCCCGAAGAATGGACTGCAGCTTTTCATATTTTTGCTCAAGCATCGGCTTCACCTCCCTGCCTACTTTATATTAAATCGTCATGGCGCCAAACCCGCCGTCAACGCGGATGAGCGCGCCGGTGACGAAGCTTGAAGCACGGTCGGATGCCAGCCATACCGCCGCTCCTTGCAGTTCTTCCGGCTCGCCGAACCGTTTCATCGGCGTATGGCGCATAATCGCTTCAACCCGTTCATCATCCAATATTTTCCGGTTTTGCTCAGCCGGAAAAAATCCAGGAATAATGGCATTCACCCGAATGCCATACGGCGCCAACTCGCGCGCCAAATATTGCGTGACGCTGTTGAGCCCCGCCTTTGATACAGAGTACGTAAATACTCTTGAGAGCGGCGTCGTTGACGACACGGACGAAATGTTAATAATGCTTCCTTTTCTCCCTTGCTCGATCATCCGTTTGGCGAAAATTTGGCATGTAAACACAATCCCTTTTAGATTGACATCCATAATGTCATCCCACTCGTCCGCATCAAGCTCGAAAAACGGGGTCGAGCTGTTTTTCCCGGGTGCATTGAGCAAAATGTCCCAGCCTCCTGCCCATTGTTCAATGCGCTCAGCCACTTGCAAAAGCGAAGCGCGGTCGCTGACATCGGCTTGAAACGCTTGAGCCGTCCCGCCGTGATGGCGGATGTCTGCGGCGACTTGTTCCGCCTTGTCCAAATTGCGCCCCACAATGGCGACCTTCGCTCCGTATGCAGCCAATCCTTTGGCCATCGCTGACCCTAATACACTATTTCCCCCGATGGCTACAGCTACTTTTCCTGTCAAGTCAAATAAGCGATCCATGTTGTCCTCTCCCTTTGCTTGTTAAAATAATTGTCCATGTTTATCAAACACCCATTCATATGGACCGGCAACGACTTCCATATTCGGGTGGCTCTCCACATAAGGAATTAACGCTTCCGACACTTCGATTTCACCGATTTTCAAGGTGTTTTGAATGCGCACTAATTTCACTTTTGTAAAATCTAAAATATTGCACGTTTTAATGGCAGCCTGAATGGCCATCCGGTCGTTTGGCAGTGTCGTCGCAATTTTCGTCGGGGCGACAACAGTTGAAGTCAGGCCGTTTGCATATGTCACTTCCAAGTCCATCTTATCGACAAGCCGTTTGGTCGTGAAATCGGCCGTCCCGACCCCGTTGGCGTTCCCTTCCGTTTCCGGGGTTAAATCCAACACGACCATTTTGTTCACATCCGGACCGCCATGCGCGTACGGAGTCGGATAGCGGCCCGTAATGTTTGGATCCATTCCGTCGCCGCTAATATTTTTTCCGATTTGGTCGATGACAAGCACGTCAATTTGGTCAAAAAACAGGCGCGGCAGCAGCTGCTTCGCTTTTTTCTGCAGCTCTGGCTCCTTCTCAATGATTTCCTTTGGCGTCAACACATCCACGATCGCTACTTTGTCAAATGCATTTTCAATCGTTGCCACCCCGAACAGCACCGGTTTTTTCTCCATCATCATTTTCGCCATCGCCGGAACATTTTCCGCCATGTATTTAAATCCTAACTGGTGGCATGCTTCCGCCCCTTTTTGTTTTCCGAGCCCGATGCTCAACATTTTCATCAGCCCGCTTTCAACCGGGCCGCGAAAAGCGGTATGAGGTTTTATGCGGTTAATGACGACAATGCCGTCGGCGTTGGCCGCAAACCGGTCCATATACACCGGAAGGCCGTTTGGCAGCTGCCCAAGTTGGACGACGTCCATCGATGAGCGAATTTCACAGCCGGCCGTTTCCTCGGTTACGCCGAGATGGGCCAACACCGCCCGCTGCCCTTCCGCCGTTGCACCGCCGTGGCTTCCCATGCTCGGGACGATAAACGGTTTCGCCCCCTGTTCCTTTAGAAAGGCAACAGTTGTAGCGACAATCTCCACCAACCGATCCAGCCCGCGGCTTCCGACCGCCACCGCGATTTCCATGCCCGGACGAATGAGACTGCGGATATGGTCTTGCTGCAACTTTTCCATTAGAGCGAGCGGCACGTTTTCAATGCAAGTGTCATCAAAATGAACGTTCACTTTCGCCACTTTCGGAATCGGAATATCTTTTAACAGGTCATGCAAAATGCCCATGTTTTTCCTCCTTTTCATCATGTCGGCCCTATTGCCCAATGTCTCCATTTTTGATCCCTCATCGTTGGAAACGCCAGCGGGCCGTCCAATTAGGATGCGCTGGCGTTTCGTCTGCCATCTTCACTTTTTATTTTACCATTTATAGTAGAAGTCTGGAATAGACATCCAGCGGCGGCGCAGTTCATGAGCAGCATATTTTGGTTTGCGCTCGCGGGTGAAAATCCCTTTTTTGTTTCCTTGCACCCGTATAATGCCTTGGCTTGTCGCAAAATCAGCAAAATTCCATACATGTTCGCCGATGAAGTTGGAAAACTCATCAAACACTTGGTGATTCGCTTGTAAAAAGGCAACTTGGAATTCTTCCGTAAACATGACCGGGTCGACGTCATGCAATCCGGCGACGGTATCGGCGCCGTATTCAGTCATGAGGATCGGTTTGCCCGGGCAGCGCTCAGTCCAACCGGCCAGCTCTTCGCGCAGCTTTACTTTTGCCACTTCCAAATCGCCGCTGTCGATATACCAGCCGTAGTAACGGTTTAAGGCAATCACGTCAACGAGCTCAGCGACGCGGTCCGTTTCCGGGGTGGCCCCAAGGTGGACGACAATTGTCACCGGCCGCTTTTGCGGGTCAAGCTGTTTCGCCAGCTCAACAAGCGGTTGGAAATATTCGTAAGCCCCTTCTTCCTCTGAAGCCGGCTCGTTGGCGATCGACCACATCACGACCGACGGGTGATTCTTGTCGCGGGCGATCAGCTCTTTGATCACTTGCTTATGATGTTCAAACGTTTGAAGCAATTCCCATGTGTTGTTTTTCCGCTCCGAGCCGGATAAAAGCGCATAGAAATTCAAATGGAGACCGACAGCCGGCGTTTCATCGACGACGACGAACCCTTCGCGGTCAGCAAGCCGCATCAGTTCTTCCGAATACGGATAATGGGCTGTGCGGAACGAGTTGGCCCCGATCCATTTCATCAAGTTGAAGTCAAGCACGTTCGCCGCTTCATTGAATCCTCTTCCGTGAATTGGGGTATCTTCATGTTTTCCGAATCCTTTGAAATAAAACGGCTTTCCGTTAATCAAAAATTGGCCGTCTTTTACTTCTACCGTTCGAACCCCAAACGGTTGTTCATAAACGTCCACCGTTTTTCCATCTTTCACAAGTTCAATGCGCAGTGTATACAAATACGCATTCAGCGGTTCCCATAAACGGACGTCCGGAATGGTCAGCTCGGCTGCCGCCCCTTCCCCTTTCGCCACTTCGTTTCCTGACTCATCAATGACAGCTGCGCGCACATCCGCCTCGCCAATCTGTTCCACCGCGTAACGGACAGTTCCTGTCGAACCGGCGACATCGGTTACGATCGTCACATCTTGCACGTAAACATGCGGTGTCGTATAAATTTTCACCGGTCGGTGCAGCCCTGCATAATTGAAAAAGTCAAAGTTCGGATTGTTGCGCACCACCGTGCCAAGTCCTTTTACTTCCTTTTCTTGATAAAGGCCGACCGGCAATGTCGACGAGTCGATCACATTGTTCACTGCTACGGTCAGACGGTTTTTCCCTGGTTGAATATACGAATTGATTTCCGCTTCAAACGGCAAAAACCCTCCTTTATGTTCGACAACCAATTGGCCGTTCACATAAACGTTTGCCACATGTGTCGCCGAACCGAACCGTAACACGACCCGCTCTGACAATAAGCTCGACGGAACGACAAACTCCCGCTCGTACCAAACCCAGCCGACATGGTTGCGAATATCAGAAGTCACACCGAGGTCATTAAACGACGCCGGCACCGCCATCGGCTGCGGATCGGTTAATGGCGCGCGTTGCCAGTTTTCTTCAAACCCGTTTCCTGAATCGAGCTTAAAGTTCCAAACACCGTTTAAGTCGATGATATGGCGCGTTTCAGTCACAATTGGATACAGCATTCTCTCTCCACTCCTTAGCCGTCATTTATTTTTGCTCCCCACTCCAGCATGGCAGAGCAGGAAGGGGGATCCACCATCGGAAAAGCCGCTTAGCGTTGCAAAAAATAACTTTCGGCATTGTAGTAGCCTATATTTTTCACCATCTGGACAAGAAAATCGATATCGTTATGGACAAGCCCTTTTTCCACCCAGTCGCCAAGAAGATTGCAAAGAATGCGGCGGAAATAATCATGGCGGGCGTAAGAAAGAAAACTGCGCGAATCTGTCAACATCCCGATAAAATGGCTGAGCACTCCGACATTCGCCAAATCGCGCATTTGCTTTTCCATTCCATCGATATGGTCATTAAACCACCATGCCGAACCGAATTGGATTTTTCCCGGCACGCCCTCTTCATAAAAGTTTCCCATCATCCCAGCAATCACAGCATTGTCTTTCGGATTCAAGTTAAACAATACGGTTCGCGGCAGCGCGTCTTCCCGGTCAAGGGCGTCAAGAAAACGCGACAGTCCTTCGGCTATATTCGTTTCCCCGATCGAATCAAATCCGGCGTCCGGGCCAAGAAGCCGATTCATTTTCGTATTGTTGTTGCGCATCGCCCCGATGTGCAGCTGCATCACCCATTGTTTTTCGGCGTACATTTTTCCTAACTCCGTAAGCAAGAACGACCGATAAGCAACGAGCTCCGCAGCGGAAAGCGCCCCGCCGTTCACCCGTTTTTGAAAAATCGCCGCCGCTTCTGATTCCGTAACAGCGACATACTCCATTTTCGGAATATCGTGGTCTGACGCCCGGCCACCGTGTTCATGAAACTCATCGATCCGTTGCTTGAGAGCCGCCAAAAAATCAGCAAACGAGTCAATCGCGATGCCCGATGCTTCCGACAGCTTCCTCAGCCAATCCGTAAACGACGGGCGTTCAATAAACAGCGCCTGATCCGGACGGAACGTCGGCGCAATGATCGTTTGAAACGACTCATCATCCCGAAGCCGGCGATGAAACTCAAGCGTCGATAGCGGATCATCCGTTGTGCCAATAAAAGCGACATTTGCCCGCCGGATGAGCGCCCGCGGTCGAAACTCCGGCTGTTGCAGCTTTTCGTTGCATTCTTCGTAAATCTCTTTTGCTGTTTTTGGGTTTAGCGGCTTTTCAATCCCAAAAAACATCTTCAGTTCCATATGGGTCCAATGATAAAGCGGGTTGCCGATCAAATGGGGCACTGTTTCAGCCCAGGCGAGAAACTTTTCCCAATCGCTCGCATCGCCGGTGATGAACTTCTCGCCCACTCCATGCATGCGCATCGCCCGCCATTTATAATGGTCTCCGCCGAGCCAAAGTTGCGTGATATTATCATATGGCTTGTTTTCCCATATTTCTTTCGGGTCCAAGTGGCAGTGAAAATCAAAAATCGGCAAGTGTCTCGCCGCTTCTTCATAAAGCCGGACGGCTGTATTTGTCTCAAGCAAAAAATGGTCATCTAAAAACGTCTTCATACGTTTCCCTTCATCTCCCCTACCCGTTTTTGCAAACACTTTCAAAAGCAAGTAAAAAAAGAATAGACTCTTCCTATTTAATTTGTTTACTTAACTAATTAATTCACTTTAACGATATCACTTTTTGTTCATTTCGTCAACGAATAACTGATGGATTCTTGTCGATTTCTTTCTAATATGATAGCCTATTCTTCAGACAACACTATTGGCCGCCATCGGAGCGATTACAACCATTCATTCTGTCTATCGCCACTCTTTTCTAACGTGTTCACGCGGCCGGGAACGGAGGACTTTCATTCATGGTGACCGGAGATGCAGCCTATATAAAAAAAATGAACCGCTCCTTGATCATTCAAACGATCGTCAACGAGCGAATGATTTCGCGGGCCGATTTGTCGAAGGCAACCTCCTTAACGCGGGCAACCATTTCCGCACAAGTGGCGGATTTATTAGAAGAAGGACTTCTTCGTGAAATCGAGCATGAGCATAGCAGCGTCGGCCGAAAGCCGATTATGCTTTCCTTGAACGCTCAAGCCGGCTATGCCATCGGCATTGACTTAGACTATGGCGAAATTTCCTTCACCGTCACCGACCTTCTCGGCAAACCGGTATCGTCCAAAACGGTCACGCTCGAGACGCCGGAATATCAAGAGATCGTTCGCCTACTTGCCCACCATATTCGCGCGTATATCGAGGAATACAAACCGAGCCGCTACGGCATTGTCGGCATTGCCATCGCTATTCACGGTCTCGTTTCTAAAAGGGAGTCAATCCATTTTGTGCCGCGTTTCCGTTGGCATCATCTCAACTTAAAAAAAGACTTGGAAAACGAAATCGGGCAAGATATTCCAATTTTCCTTGAAAACAACGCTAATCTCTCCGCCTTGGCTGAGCGGGTATTTATCCACCATCAAACGAATAACTTATTATGCGTCACCCTTTATTCCGGCATCGGCCTTGGCATGATCATTAACAACGAGTTTTTTCAAGGGCATGACGGGTTTGCCGGCGAAGCGGGCCATATGATCGTTGTCCCCGACGGCAGACTGTGCAACTGCGGCAATAAAGGATGCTGGGAAAAATACGCTTCCGAATCGTGTGTATTTGAGTCTTTGGCCAAATGCAAACAAGTCAAATACGTCACGTACGAGTATATTCAAAAACTGTTGGCCGAAGGCGATGAAGAAACGGAACGCATCATGGAACAGTTCATTTATTACTTAGCGGTCGGCATTAACAATATTATTAACCTTTACAATCCCGAAGTCGTCGTGCTCAACAGCCGGCTGCTCGGCATGCATCCGGACGCTCTCGGGCATATTCAGCAGCACTTGCGCTCTTCAATCAGCCATTACCGGGAACTATCGCTCTCTTCCATTGGAAAAAAAGCGTGCATTTTAGGCGCCTGTGCGCTCGCCATCACCCACTTTTTGGACGTTCCGATCGTGAACTTGCCGTATGAGCCTTGACCCTCTCCCCCTCTGATCGGCAGTTGAAGCGAGGGATTCTACGTTCCCCTTTGCTCAAAGCAAGTTCATTTTACTTCGCTTTGAAACGAAGGTTTCTTTGCCCAAAAAACATCCCCCTTCAATGGACAGCTTGTCCAGAAGGGGGATATCCAATCAACCGTTTTTATCATTTCGCTTTCCGTTTTTCCTCAAGTTCAATCGCCAATTGGGTTGCCCGCTCCTTATTTAATGGATACAAGAAGATTAAAATAAGGGCAATGACCAACAAGGTCAATCCAGGCACTAGGGTCCCTAACATGTAAATGCCGTGAAGAGTGCTTTCTGTCTGTTCTTTCAACCCGGCATTATACCCGACCGCCGCAATCGCCCATCCGCCCAAACCGCCGGCGACCGCCTGGCCGACTTTGCGGGAAAACGAGTAAATCGAGTAAACGGTTCCATCTTCGCGCAAACCGGTCAAATATTCGTGATAGTCAATAACGTCCGTAACAAACGCCCAAATCACTAAGTTGAAAAATCCGTACCCGAACATCGCTACAGTTAAAAGAGCGATAAATTGCATGGCCGTCAATTGCGGCAAAAAGTAAAGCAGAATGTACACTGCAGCAGCCAGCAACAACCCCGCTGCCGCCGTTTCCTTTTTCCCAAACTTCGCTACAAGCGGTTTCACAAATGGCATGGCGACAAATACGGCAACCGACTGCAACAGCCCGACAAGGCTCAGCGATTTAGCGCTTCCAAAATAGTCTTTAAATAAATAGACGTTTACAGCTCCGATTAACATAAAGCAAACCATAAACGTGAGCGAAGCAATTAAAATCCAAATGAGCGGCTTGTTTTTTAGCAATCCTTTTAACGTTTTGCTTAAATTCAGTTTCGTGCTTTCCGATTCTTGTAAGACGATCCGTTCCGTTGATAACTTGTAGCACGCCATATAGCAGGCAAGCGACAAAATTCCGAAAATGACCGCAGCGAGGAAAAAGCGATTGGCGTTCGCCTCGTTATTGACAAATAAAATGAGCGGACCAACCGTGTTAATAATGAGTCCCGCCAACATCGCCCCCATCGTCCGGAACGTGGACAACGATGTGCGCTCAACCGGATCGCTCGTAATGACTGACGCCATCGAGCCGTATGGAATGTTGACCGTGCTATACAGCGTCCCCCAAAGGAGGTATGTCACAAAAGCATACGCCTCATAAAATCCCGTCGTCATGCCAGGAATATAGACAAACATAAGCACACCGGAAATGACAAGCGGCAACGACATCCGGAAAATCCAAGGCTTAAACTTCCCATGTTTGCTCGGGTTTCTCGTGTCAATAAACCGGCCCCACGCCACATCAGCGACCGCATCCCACAGCCTAGCGATTAAAAAGAGTGTCCCCACCAGCGCTGCGTTCAACCCAAACACATCCGTATAATAAACCATCAAAAATGAAGCGACAAGAATGAAGAAAAAGTCATTGCCGAAATCACCAAACAAGTAACCGATCTGGTCCCTAATTCCAAACGGCCGTACCTTGTTTTCACCAGACGTTGTAGCCCTCGTCTCCATTTTTGTTACTTGACTCATAGCAGCCCCTCCCTAGTGTCCAAAAACTCCTTTTTGAAACCCCTTACACCGATGCACAAACTAAATTCCTTCACTAACTATTTAATTAGTTCAGTAAACTAATAAATTTACCCCGTGTATTTAGCCTATCACGGCACAGTCCAGTCGTCAATAGTTTTTTCGTAACATTCAAAGAACCTAGCACGCAAAAGATAGGAAAACAAATGTCCCTGATCGTTTAACAGGAGAACATGGGCTCTCCGCTTTCCAAAAGATATTATTTCCGTTCTTCCTTACCTAAATACATTAACAGTTCATCGACAGCAGGGGGCACACTTCCTCCACGTTTCTTATTGAGCACTCCCCCAACGATAAAGGCAAGCAACGTAACGAAAAGTGGAAACGCTGTTTCCATATCGGCAGGGACCCAATCTGTTGTCTGTGTAACGACAAATCCGAAAACTCCCCCAATAATGGAAGCAATCGCTATCTTCCCATCACTGTGCTTAAACTGCGGAAGCAACCCTAAAATCATCGGAACGGACATCGGCCCCACCAACGCTGCAAACCAAGTAATAATTAATCGTCCCCCCTTTTTTCGTTTTGATCATCCTAGAGTGATAAAACCGTCTAGACATGGTCAAGATTTATGGGCCGCCCCCTTCCTTAAATAATTTGTTTACTTAACTAATAAAACATCATTCTATTGAAATGATATCACTTGTCTCATTTCCTCGTCAACAAAATTCAGAAAACGTTTTCTATCGGTCATTTCCATTGCAAAACGTGGAACGAACAGACAATAGGCAACGTCCAGAAAATGCAAACACTTTTCATATGTGGAGAAACATGACTCATAATCATTTGCGAAGGTTGAAATCAAAACGTTGACAATGTATGCGGGGCTGGATAAAAAGTGAATGCCGGTATTCAAACGAAAGACGGAAGGCGAGCGGTGTATGAAAATATAAAGAAGCGGGTGACCGCCGCCCGCTTCTTTGATCCATTCACCTTTTTCAAAGGCCCTGTTCCTCCTTTTGTTTCGTTAGAGGCAAAGTCGCGTGTGGCACTCTGAAATTCACCTAACGTCTGCCCAATTTCCGGCAATTTCAAAGGGCCGAAGATGAGCAAGGCAAAAAATCAAAAGGAGAGTGAATCCAAGAATCCCGATATTGCTCAACATCTATGCTCGCCCCTTAGGAGAAAACGAGGCATTCGGCCCAAACAGCGGGACGAATGCCCATACTCGTTGCTTCAGTTTGCGATTTTTCCTTTTTTCTTTTCTTTTTGCTTTTCTCTGGCGCGCGCATGGGCGCGGTGGCGGTCTTCTTCCACCTCGCTAGACATTTTAGCGCCGATCGGCAATGATGTAGACGAAATTTCCCGGATTCCCCGCCCATCTTTCTCATACACGAGCGATGCTCTCGTCCAAATATCGGCCCCAGGTTCGGTGACGTACGGAATAACCCGGTAGTCAGCGCGCCACTGCTCCGGAGTGACCCGACAGCGGACATATCCCCGATAATTATTAAAAAAGCGAAGATGTGGATTTTGCGCCAAAACTCGCTCTGTATCCGCCCGCCAATCTGAACCGTTTCCGCCGGACGTGATAGACGTGCCGATGAACTCCGCGCCAAAGATCAGCGCATCCGGATCATCATAGTCTGTCGCCAAGTTGGACGCCCAATTCGCATGGACATCGCCAGTCAATACAATCAAGTTCTTCATCTTGTTTTGCACCACAAACTCAGTAATGCGCTGACGGGCCGCCGGATATCCATCCCAAGCATCCATGCTGTATTTAGGCGCTAGGCTTGTCCCAAAGTTTCGCTGGGCAAAAAACACTTGCTGGGCCAAGACATTCCATTTTGTTTTTGAACGGCCGAGGTGATCGAGCAGCCATTGCTCCTGCTCAGCCCCAAGAAGGGTTCGGTTTGGGTCGAGCGATTCCGGCGAATGCGCCTTTGTCCCATCTCCGTTTGCCTGATCATCGCGGTATTGGCGCGTATCTAAAACATAGAAACTAGCTAAGTCGCCATAGGCAAATGAGCGGTACAGACGCATATGTTCTGCGTGCGGAAGCGACGATTTCCGAAGCGGCATATGTTCATAATACGCTTGGTATGCCGCCGCGCGGCGGTGAATGAACGCTTCCACAGACTGTCCATCCTCTGGGATCACATTGGCGTAGTTGTTTTCGACCTCATGGTCATCCCACGTCACGACCCACGGAAAGGCCGCATGCGCCGCCCGCAAGTCTGCGTCAGACCGGTACAACGCATAGCGGTTGCGGTAATCTTCAACGGTGATAATTTCCGGGCTGTTATGGGTGCGCACATTGCCGGTAAAAGATACGTATTCGTTCGGTCCATATTCGTAAATGTAGTCGCCGAGATGAAAAACGAGATCGAGGTTTTCTCTTGCCATATGTTTGTACGCTGTGTAATACCCGTGCTCAAACTGCTGGCACGAGGCAAAGGCAAATAGCATTTCCTGCACCTCAGCCCCCGGTGCAGGAATCGTCTTTGTTCTGCCGACCGGGCTCATCTCATTTCCGCATTTAAAACGGTAGTAATAGACCGTGTTGGGCTTTAAGCCGTTCACCTCGACGTGAACAGAGTGTCCAAGACGAGGCGAAGCCATTTCGGTGCCGCGGCGGATAACATGCCGAAAATGTTCATCGGCCGCCACTTCCCAATGAACAGGAACGAGATGCGGGGGCATTCCGCCGCCGTTCAGCGGATCCGGAGCCAGTCTTGTCCATAAGACGACACTGTCTGCTAACGGATCGCCAGAAGCAACGCCAAGCTGAAACGGATAATCGGCGAATTTCGGGGCCGCATGAACGTCAAATCCTCCTAAAGACTGAGCGATCGCCATCCCGAGAGACAGGCCCGCGATTTTGCCGGCGCTGTGCAAAAGAGTGCGGCGGTCTATGCGTTTGTTCAGCACCTCCTCATTCAACCGTTTCATCAGTTCATTGACAACATTCTCCTCTTTCATTTCTCGTTCCCTCCCAGCTATGAAAGATGTTCCATACACGACTGATTATAGGAACTTTTTTTTAATGGAGTATAAAGTCGAGGTAAAGGGGGAAAACGGCAGCAGCAGCAAAAAAGGAGTTTGATCATAGGAGGAAATCAGCAAAATGAAAAAAGTACAAAAAAAACAAATGTTCATATCGATAAAAAGACTGACTATTTTCCTTCCCGGTCGCTATGTCCTTTTTCCCTTTTTTGATTACATTTCCTTTACGTAAATTTTGCAAATATCAGTGTTGAACTGTGTAAAAACTGTATACAAGTGTTAGTAACGGAAGGCAGGACGGTTGTTGGCGGATGTGATGCACCAGAACATCCCGTATCTTCAACAGTCATCGGGGACACCGATTGATCAAGCGTTGTCGGCGCTTCGGGACGGTGGGTGAATGTAAAAAAAGAAAACAACTAGGCCGGCTCCTGCGCGGAAGCCGGCCGGTTAGCGCCGCAGACCGTTCATCAACACGCGGATCGTCCGTTCCATTTCCGCCTCATCGTCCCAGTTGTGGTCAGGCAAAAGGAGAAAGCGGGCGGCCAAAAAGCCGGCGAGCGATGTGATCGTCAAGCGGATGACCGAATCGACCGGCAGCTCGGCCAACTCCCCTTTCTCTTGAAAGTGGCGGACAATGCGGGCGAATTTCGGATACACATGCTCGACAAACACGCGTTGAAAGCACTGTTTGATCTCGGAATGAAAGGCCAGCTCCTGCCAGAGCACGCGAATCGCCGGCAAATACGTTTTCACAAACGCGTAGCGGTTAGCGAGCACCGCGCGCAAAAACTGTTCGTACGTCTCATATTCGTTGTCAAACACTTCGCGAACAAACTCTTTCGCCAAAAACGGGGCGACGGACTGAAACAATGTCGGCGTGACGATCGCCAACAATAAGTCTTTTTTCGTCTTATAGTGGCGGAAGATCGTCCCTTCCGCCACCCCGGCCTTTTTGGCGATTTCACTCGTGGAAGTCGCCGCATAGCCTTTTTCAGCAAACATTTCCACCGCCGCTTCCAAAATTTTCAGCTGTTTTTCACTGAACTTCCCGTCCTTGCCGCCGATTTGCAGCAATTCCTGAATCCATGAATGCTCGCTCATTGCTCTACCCCTTACAGCTTGCGATATTTTTTCAGCGTTACTACATTTAGTACCATAAACAGCAGCGTGAAACCAAGCAGCACGTATACGTCAACAGCGATAGCGCTCCACCCCTCTCCGCGCACCATAATATCGCGCAGCGCATCCGCCCCGTAGTTGAGCGGCATGACGACGCTCAGCGAACGCAGCCATTCTTCCATCGTGTCAAGGTTGAACAAGCCGGAAAAAAACACTTGCGGCACGACGACAAGCGGGATAAACTGCATCATTTGCAGCTCGTTGTTGGCAAACGCCGACAGCAGCATCCCGAGCGCCAGCGCCGTCATCGCCAGCAAAAACGTAATGAGCAGCACATACCCGAACGAACCCTCCATCATCATGTCGAGCACATCAATAGCAAACCATGAAATTAAGCTTGCTTGAATCGTCGTAAACAGCCCGAACCCGACCATGTAGCCGGCGACCATTTCCCAGCGCCTGAGCGGCGTCGCCATCAACCGCTCGAGCGTCCCATTCGTCCGTTCACGCAAAAACGATACCCCGGCGATCAAAAAGACGAAAAAGAAGATGAAAAAGCCGATGAGCACCGGGCCGAAATAATCAAACGACGCCATGTCGCTTGACCCGTGCCAATACGTTGTTTTCAACTGAAACGGGGGCTTGGGCGCCATGGACTGAAACGCCTGCTGCACCGCGGCCATCACCGCCTGATTGGCCGTCGGGTCGCTTCCTTCCAGCGTAAGGTGCGGAGCGCTTCCGCCCATGTCAAGCCATGCGTCAATATCTTGGCCGTCCAGCTGCTTTTGCGCTTGTTTTGCTGACAGCTCGTTCACGTTCGCTCCCGCTTCTTTTAACTTATCAACAACCGCCTCAGGCACATTGTCGCTGACGGCAATGGCTGGTTTGTATTCCTCCCCGTTGAATACTAAATCCATTAACAACAAGACGAACATCGGGGCGACAATCATGAGCGCCAGCGTGCGCTTGTCGCGGAAAAACTGGCGGATGATGCGGACAACCATCGCCAACACTCTCATCGCCGGACACCTCCAAACGCCAAAAACGCTTGTTCAATCGTTTCCGCGCCTGCTTTTTGTTTCAACTCATCCGGGCGGCCGACGGCGATCAACCGACCTTCGCGAATCATGCCAAGCCGCCCGCACTTTTCCGCTTCATCCATCACATGGGTCGTGACGACAACGGTTGTGCCGCGCCGGCGAATCCGCTCGAGTTCCGCCCAAATCGATTGACGCAGCACCGGATCGATGCCGACCGTCGGCTCATCCAAAATGAGCACGTTCGGTTCATGAAGCAAGGCGATCGCCAGCGACAGCCGCCGCTTCATCCCGCCCGAGTATTGGTGCACCGGCTTTTTCCGGTCATCCGTCAAGTTGACGAGCGCGAGCATGTTATCGATCCGTTCTTTTTGTTTTTTCCCTCGCAACCCATAAATCGAAGCAAAAAATTGCATGTTCTCGAGCGCGGTCAATTCTCCGTACAAGGCATCCGACTGCGCCATAAAGCCAATCCGCTTCATGGCGCCAAGATCAGGCATGTTCACGCCCAGCACACGAATCGCGCCTTCGCTCGCTTGATCAATGCCGGCGATCATGCGCACCAACGTCGTCTTGCCGGCTCCCGACGGGCCGAGCAGACCGAAAATTTCTCCCGCGCGAACATCCAACGACACATCGTCGATGACCACTTTTTTTCTAAACCGCTTGGAAACACGCTCGACTTGAATACATGGATTGGCGGTCATTGTTTTTCTCCCCTTTTACACGGCAGTGAGTAATCACTCATTTACAGTATAATGAAGATAAATCTTTTTGTAAAGTGAGTAATCACTCACAAAATACGTTTTTTAAGCTGCCGACGGTTCGGCAGCCCCTTCCTAGTTCATCGTTTGAATGTCTTGCCAGCCGTAGCACCACTCCGATAACACTGTTCCGCCGATTTCCACCCTTTCCTCGGCCAGTTTTTCACCGCCAAGCCGTTCGTAGAAACCGCGCGACGGATTGGCGGCAAGCACCCAGACGACGAGCGAATGAATGCCTTTTTGCGCCAAGTCGCGGGCCAAGGCTTGCACAAGCCGCCGTCCCCATCCTTTTCCTTGGGCCTCTTTGAGCAAATACACCGCGTACAGCTCCCCGTCATATCGGGCCGCTGGGCCGTCGCTCGCCCGGTTTCGTCCGCCGGAGATGAATCCAACGACGCGCCCGTGTTCCTCGGCGACAAACACGGAATGGTCCGCTTGGCTGAGCCCCTTCTCCCATAACGCTTGTTTTTCTTCCACTGCCAACGTCTCCAAGTACGCGTCCGGCACGATGCCGCGGTACGTTGTCTTCCAACTGTCCACATGGACAGCAGCAATCGCCGGCGCATCGCTGAAAGCTGCTTTCCGGATCATCGTTCTTCCCCCCTAGCGCAATGAGTGCTTCTCCGTCTTGAAGAAAGAAGGTGAAACGATGCCGTTCCACCTCTTTCATTCACAACGCTTTGTCATCGACACTGTCCAGCCACCGTTCGATATGGCCGGCGACTGAAGCGACCGCCCCGTCGGCAAACGGCGACTGGAGGTTGGCGCATTGGACGAGCTCGGTAAACGGCCGGCTGCCGCCCAATCGGCAAAGCGCCACATAGTCGCGCCACGCCGCAGCCCGGTCGTCTTGCGCCCGCTTCCAAAACTGGAACGCGCACACTTGCGCAAGCGTGTAGTCAATGTAATAAAACGGGTCGGTGTAAATATGCCCTTGCCGCTGCCAAAAGCCGCCCCGTTCAAGGTAATCGTGGCCGTCGTAATCCCTTGTCGGCAAATACACGTTCTCAATGTCACGCCATGTTTTCTTCCGCTCGGCCGGCGTCATGTCCGGGCGCTCGTAGACGGCGTGTTGGAATTCATCGACGGCGACGCCGTACGGCAAAAACAAGAGCGCGTCGCTCAAATGGGAGAACCGGTATTTGTCGGCGTCTTCGGCGAAAAACAGCTCCATCCACGGCCATGTGAAAAATTCCATGCTCATCGAATGGATTTCGCACGCCTCAAGCGTCGGCCAATTGTATTCTGGGATATCGTAATGACGGCTTTCGTACACTTGGAACGCATGTCCCGCTTCATGGGTCAATACGTCAATGTCGCCGGACGTTCCGGTAAAGTTCGAGAAAATAAACGGCGCCTGGTAGTCGTCAATATACGTGCAATAGCCGCCGCTCGCTTTCCCTTTTTTGGCGACGAGGTCCATCAGTTCATGTTCGACCATATAGCGGAAAAACGCGCCCGTTTCCGGCGACAGCTCTTCATACATGCGCCGGCCGTTGTCGACGATCCAAGCGGCGTCCCCTTTTGGCGCCGGGTTGCCGCTTGGGAACATGAACGGCTCATCATAATACGTAAGCCGGTCGACCTGAATCCGCTGCCGCTGGCGCTCGCGCAGCTTGGCGGCGAGCGGGACGATGTGCGTTTTCACTTGCCGGCGGAAGTTGGCAACCATCTCGGCATTGTAATCGGTCCGGCCTAAACGGGCATAACCGAGCTCGACAAAATTTTTGAACCCCAGCTTCTCGGCGATCGCCGTGCGGACATGGACGAGCTCATCGTACAGCTCATCAAGCTCTTTTTCATGATCGGTGAAAAACGAAAACCTTGCTTCGCTCGCCCGTTTGCGCATCGAGCGATCCGGCGATTCGACGAACGGCTGCAGCTGGGCAAGCGTCCGCTCTTCGCCTTCAAACATGATTTTTGCCGATGCGATGAGCTTCGTATATTCGCTCGCCAGCTTGTTTTCTTTTTGCAAGTCTTCCATCACTGCCGGAGCGTACGTTTTCAGCTGCGTTTCCGCTAAGGCAAACAGCTGCGCGCCCCACGTTTTTTCGAGCTCAGCGCGAAACGGCGACTCGACAAGGGCGCGGTAATAATCGTTGATGAGCCCTTTGACGACCGGTTCCGTTTCATCAAAAAAGTCTTGTTCTTTCTTATAGAACTCATCGTTTGTATCGATCGTATGGCGGATATGACAAAGGTTCGCCATCGTGCTGTAGCGGCGGCGCAGTTCGTTGACCCGTTTCATCGCCTCGTGCTGCCCGGCAGCGCTCCCGGCGCGGCGGAACGCATCGAGCGCCTCCTGAAACGATGCCTGCAGCTGATCCATGTCGGGCCGCTCATAATGAAATGCGGAAAATTTCAAGCCAATCCCTTCTTTCTTTATTTTTTCGCCAAACACGGCGGCAATTTCTTCTTTTGCTTCAACCAATTGCTTATTCGCCGTTTGTCGCAAAAATCCTTCTCATTGCCAACTTTCTGAATATAATTCCATTTTATTGCATGTTTCAGAAGTGAGGCAACTATGCTGTCGCCGTCCAAATGCTACGTTATTTTCTCCAAAAACATAACGATCGCCAATTTTTTTCGCACGCCCGGAGGTCGCGGCAACAGACGGAAGACCTACACGCTTAACCTTATTTCAGAAAAATATATTGACGTTTTTTGTCGAATCGGGTAAGATAATGTCGGCAACGATATCCCCCTCTCCACTTCAATGGGATAGAGGTTGCGATGGGTAAAAGTAGTTTCGCTGAGGCCGGAGCGCTGATGAAGCGGAATGAAAGGATTCATCGCCGAAGTTTGCGGCGCGCTCCGGCGGCGCAAGCTGGGCCTGCGGCCGAACAGACGCAGGACTGCCATCGTTCTAGGGCGATGGAGCGCTATCGCATTCAGTTGGATGCGGATGTGTCATGCACCCGTTGAAACGATAAGGGTGCTTTTTTATTGTTTATCTTTGGTGAAGAAAGGAGTTTTCCATCTTGAATAACAACCGGCAACTCGGATTTTGGGTGTTAACGGCGTTAGTCGTTGGCAATATGGTCGGATCCGGCATTTTTATGCTGCCGCGCTCATTGGCAGAGGCGGCGAACCCGATTGGCGTCATGTTCGCCTGGCTATTGACCGGCGTCGGCGTGTTAATGACGGCGCTTGTGTTTGGCAACTTGGCGATCCGCAAGCCGAACTTGGGCGGCGGGCCGCAAATTTATGCGAAAGAGCTGTTCCCGAAAGGTTCGAACTTGTCGATTTTATCCGGTTTTATGTCGTCGTGGGGCTATTGGGTCGGCAACTTTGCCGGCAATGTCGCCATCATCACGACGTTTGCGAGCTACTTGTCGACATTTTTCCCTGTATTAACGAGCGACAAAACCGTTCTCACGATGGGCTCGTTTACGCTAAAGCTTGGGAATTTGCTTACCTTTCTCGTCTGCACGGCGCTTCTTTGGGTGATGCACGCCATTATTTTGCGCGGCGTAGAAGATGCCGGCAAGTTGAATTTCGCGGCGACAGCGGCGAAAGTGCTCGGCTTTTTCCTGTTTATTGTCATTGCCTTATTCGCTTTTGACAGAGCGATCGTCGGTCCGCTTGATGCCCCGCGTTATGACGGAGACGGACAGCCGCTCGGCCTGCTTGGACAAATTAACAACGCCGCGTTAGCGACGCTTTGGGCGTTTGTCGGTGTTGAATCGGCGATGGTGTTCGCTTCGCGGGCGCGCAAACAGGCGGATGTGAAGCGGGCGACGATCGCCGGTCTTTTGATCGCTTTGGCCATTTATATTGGCATCAGCTTTTTGGTAATGGGCGTCTTGCCGCAAGACAAGCTCATTCAATCGGAGAAGCCGCTCGTTGATGCCATTGTCGCCATCGTCGGCCCGGGCGGCGGCTACGTGCTTGCTGGTCTTGGTCTCATCAGCTTGCTCGGTTCGACGCTCGGCTGGATTTTGTTGAGCGCAGAAGTGCCGTACCAGGCGGCGAAACAAGGGCTGTTTCTGCCGGCCTTTTTGAAAGAAAACAAGAAAAACGTGCCAAGCTTCTCGTTGACGCTATCGAATGCATTGGCCCAGCTGTTCATTTTCTCGACCATTTCCCATTCGATGGCGGCAGCGTTCGACTTTGTCATTTACATCGCTACGCTCGCCTATCTCGTTCCGTATTTGATCGCCTCTGTCTTCCAGCTGAAACTCGTGCTCACCGGGGAAACGTATGGGGCAGCGCACGGACGGCTGGCTGACGGCGTGATCGCTGCTTTGGCGACCGTCTACTCCGTCTGGGTCGTCATCGCTGGCACAGCGGACATGAAAACGTTCCTGCTCGGCGTCGCCTTGCTGGCCAGCGGCGTGATCTTCTACCCGCAAGTGAAAAAAGCGGCGCAGCAAACAAACGAAAAAGAAAAATTATCAGCGTAACGAACACCGAACGTCCTTCAACGGGACGTTCTTTTTTTTTATTGCCGGCAGGATTTTTCTTTCGAAACACGAAATAAGATACTATCCTAACTTTACTTTATGGAAAGAGGAGGTCGCTCATGAACAATGGACAACCGCTGAAACACCGCGGCATGACTGTAGAAGATCTGCTTCGCCTCCGCTCGGTGCGCGATCCGCACTACGCGCCGGACGGAACGCGCGGCGTGTTCGTGCAAAAATCGATCGATGAGGAAAAACAATACCGTTCCCATCTATACATATGGACCGAAGGCGGCGCCGTCCGCCAGTGGACGTTCGGCCGCTGGCGCGACACGAGGCCGCGCTTTTCCCCGGACAGCAAAACGATCGCGTTTTTGTCCGACCGCTCCGGGCGCACACAGCTTTGGCTGTTGCCGGCTGACGGCGGCGAAGCGCGCCAGCTGACGTTTTTCAAAAACGGGGTGCGCGATTACGTTTGGACGCCGGACGGGGCGTTTCTCATCGCTTTGACAACGCTTGGCGACAACGAAACGATCGACGACCGGGAAGAGCCGGAAAAAAAGGAAACGAAGCCGGCTGACCTGAAACCGCGCGTGGTGGAGCGGCTCTACTACAAATCAGACGCATCGGGTTTTCTTGACGGCAAACAGGCGGTGCTCGTGCGCATCGATGCAACGTCAGGAAAAGCGGAAGCGTTGACAAACCTCGAGGAAGAAATCGGCTCATTTGCCGTTTCGCCAAACGGGCAGACGCTCGCCTTTGTCGCCAATCGGAACAATGATCCTGACACCATGTTTACGCGCGACATCATTTTGCTCGATCTCGAGAAAAAAACAGAAACGAACTTGACGAACGGATGCGGCACATTCGCCTCGCTCGCCTGGTCGCCGGACGGAATGAAGCTCGCGGCCATCGGCCATGATCTCGCTTATCTCGGAGCGACCATTCACCGTCTCTACGTCTTTGAACTAGAACGTCAAACGAAGCGGGTGCTGACCGCCGATTGGGACGTTCATCTCGGCGATGCGATGGTCGGCGATACACACGCCGATGCAAAAGGCCCAGGCCCGGTTTGGAAACATGACGGAACCGGTGTATACGTCACCGCCTCGGAGCGCGGACGCGTCAACGTATTTTTCATCCCGCTTGACGGACCCGTCGTTCCGATCATCGAAGGGGACTTCCATGTATACGGCCTCGCCATCCATCCGAACGAACAGCAGGCCGTTGCCGCGATTAGCGAGCCGACAGTGATTGGGGATTTATATGCCATCTCACTTGAAAGCGGCGCAAAAACGCGGCTCACCACGGTCAATGAAGCGCTCGAGAACGAAGTCGCGCTCGCTGATGCCGAACCGTTTACCTACCAATCAACAGACGGTTCGGACATTCAAGGTTGGGTCATGAAGCCGCCCGGGCTTGGCGGCGGAGAAAAAGCACCGCTTATCGTCGAAATTCATGGCGGCCCGCATACAATGTACGGATTTACGTTTTTCCATGAATTTCAGCTGCTCGCTTCTTCCGGCTATGCTGTGCTGTTTACGAATCCGCGCGGAAGCCATGGATACGGCCAACCGTTTGTCAATGCAGTGCGCGGCGATTACGGCGGCATGGATTATGAAGACATTATGGCCGGCGTCGACGCCGCCATCAAGCAGTTCGCCTTTATTGACGAGACACGTCTTGGCGTTACCGGCGGCAGCTACGGCGGATTTATGACGAACTGGATCGTCGGGCACACCGACCGCTTCCGGGCCGCCGTCACCCAGCGCTCGATTTCCAACTGGCTCAGCTTCGCCGGCGTGAGCGACATCGGCTACTTTTTCACGAAATGGGAAGTTGGGTGCGACGTCTGGGAAGACGCCGAGCGGCTTTGGCATCATTCGCCGCTCAAATACGTCCAACATGTGCGCACGCCGCTCTTAATTTTGCATAGCGAGCATGACTATCGCTGCCCGATCGAGCAGGCGGAACAGTTGTTTATCGCATTGAAACAACTCGGGCGGGAAACGAAACTTGTCCGCTTCCCCGATGCCAATCACGATTTGTCGCGCACCGGCAACCCGGCACTTCGCCTCGAACGGCTTCGCCAAATCGTCGGTTGGTTTGATCATTATTTGAAAGGACCACTGGATTAATTTGAAAGGAGACGCGCCATGCACGCCCTTGTCATCGGCGGGACAGGCATGTTGGCTGATGTGTCGCTTTGGCTTGTGCGGGAAGGATATGATGTGTCCGTCATCGCCCGCCGCTACGGACGGATGAAGCAGCTCATCGACCGCGCTGGACAAATGGCATCCATCAATCCGCTTCTTGTTGACTATCGCGATCAAGAAGCGCTTTGTTCCCTAATTTCCCGGGCCGTCCAAAAAAACGGAACGTTTGCTCTAATCATTGCGTGGGTGCATACAGACGGAAACCAGGCGCTGTCCACTGTCATCAAAAAAAATAGCGGACATCCCGGCCCTTGGCGGTTGTTTCACGTGCTCGGCAGCCGCGCCGATCCAGCCGAGGCGAAATCGGAACTCTGTTTGCCTGTCGCTTGCCTTTATCGGCAAGTTCAGCTCGGTTTTGTCGTAGAAGAATACGGTTCGCGCTGGCTCACCCATCAAGAAATCAGCGGCGGCGTCATTGATGCCATTCGGCGTGATGCGCCGTTTCATCTGGTCGGCACCCTAGATCAATCAGAGAAGAAGCGCCCGCGTTAACGGGAGGCGCCCGCTCGGGACGAACGAGAGGGCGCCTTGTCTCCCATTGCTGCGGATGATTTCACGACGGGAGCAACTCCACATAATCGCCCGTTTTTAAACCGGCCGCGTTCGCTTCATCGGTGTCAATGTGCATATCTAACGCAAAGTCTTCGCTGACGCGGACGATCACTTCGTCAAAAATGAGGGCGCGCTCCCCTTGCGTTTTCACTTTCACGACTTGCCTGTCGCGGACGCCAAACGTTTCCGCATCTTTCGGCGTCATATGAATGTGGCGCTTGGCAATGATGACCCCCTTGTCCACCGTCACCGTCCCGTTCGGCCCGTGAATCGTAATGCCCGGCGTTCCTTCAATATCGCCAGATAAGCGGACAGGCGGCGCAACACCAAGCTTGAAGCTGTCCGTTTTCGAGATTTCAAGCTGGGTGAGCGAACGGACCGGGCCAAGGACGCGGACATTTTCGATTTTCCCTTTCGGTCCTTCCACCGTTACCGTTTCCTTAGCGGCAAACTGGCCGGGCTGGGACAGCGGCTTGAGCACTGTCAGCTCGGCGCCTTCCCCGAACAGCGCCGCCATATGTTCTTTCGATAAATGAATATGGCGATTCGACACCCCAACCGGAATCATCATGACGATCTCTCCTTTTTCTAATGTTGTTTTCTTTAAATAACGTGTCCATTTTCGGCAAAAATTAAAGAGACCGACGAATGGTCAGTCTCTGTTTGGCTGGGCGTTTTTCGCTCCGTATCCTAATTTTTTCAGCAAGGCGATCGCTTGCTCTTTTTCCTCCGCCGTAAGCGCTGATACCGTTTCATGAATTTTTTCTGCATGTTCCGGAAAGACGCGCTCAATGAACCGCCGGCCTTCTTCCGTAATCGATGCATACGTGACGCGCCGGTCCCGTTCACAGGCCCGGCGGACGATCAACCCTTTGTTTTCCAGTTTGTCGACAACGTAAGTGATGCTGCCGCTGGCGAGCAAAATTTTTTCGCCGATTTGCTGAAGCGGCTGGTCGCCTTTATGGTATAGCAGTTCTAACACCGCAAACTCCGTCGGATTCACTCCGAACGAGTGGATCGATTTGTTTACTTGGTCGCTGACGGACCGATATGCCCGTGACAGTACGATAAACAGTTTCAATGATTGCTCAAGCGCCTGCTCTTTCTGTTCCATAGCATCCAACCCTTTACAATTGACCGTTTCTTACTTGCATTATACCGAAACGGCGAACAGACAGGCAACCGTTTTTGCCGGCTGCCTATGCATTTTGCTCGCCACCGTCTGTTCATTTCGTTATGATAATTTATTATATGGCGGCGCTTGGGCGATTGTCACATTTCTATTATTCGCGCATATGAAAAAGTAAAGGAAGATGAGGGGGGATCGAATGAACCAAGTGTTAGCCGGCAGTGTGCTTTCTGCCTTATCGACAGGGCTTGGCGCTGTGCCGATTTTGTTTTTAGCCAAATCACTCACCCACCGTTGGCGTGACGTGCTGTTGGCATTTTCCGCCGGCATTATGATGGCGGCGTCTATGATGAGCCTTATTCCGGAGGCGCTGCGGATCGGCGGCTTTGGGGCACTTACGATCGGCCTTTCGGCTGGCGTGCTCATTTTAACGTTGCTCGAGATGACTGTTCCCCATATCGATTTAGGGCATACAAAAAGCGGTTTGCCATTTGACGAAAAAGCGATGCTCATCATCGCTGCCATTACGTTGCACAACCTTCCTGAAGGATTATCGGTGGGAGTCAGCTATGCATCCGATGCCGAGACGACTGGCAATTTGATCGCGTTGGCCATCGGCTTGCAAAATGCGCCGGAAGGATTTTTAGTCGCCTTGTTTTTAGTCAATCAGCACATCAGCCGCTTCAAAGCCTTTCTGATTGCCACATTAACGGGGGCGGTCGAAATCGTCACATCGCTGCTCGGTTTTTATTTAACTTCCCTCTTCCGTGGTTTAGTCCCGTACGGATTGGCGTTTGCCGCCGGAGCCATGCTGTTTATTATTTACAAAGAGCTTATTCCCGAAAGCCATGGCGACGGAAATGAACGGACATCGACATATGCGTTTATTATTGGTATTTTGTTTATGATTTTTCTAACGGAATCGTTTTAACGTAATGTCCGACAGAAGTCTCCCACCTCAAGGAATGTGCAGGGCAAAGCCCGATGGTAGGTGGGAGATGAATGTCGGTTGGCGATCGCCAACTGATGTGGTAATCTATTGTTAGAACGGACGCCTTCGGAGCGAAGGAAAGCGTAAAGGGTTCTTGTGTGTGGCTTACCGTTCGGCGAACACGCACAAGTCGCTTGAAGCCCCCACCTCCAAGCGAAGCGTAGGTGGCGGGTAGTTCACCAAAAACCCCGCTGCCACACAGGCAACGGGGTATGTTCATTAGTGGCTGACTTCCTCTTTTTCTTCGTACGGATGGGCAACCCAGCCGGACGGATCGATAAACAGACGGACAGCCACAACTTGCCGGTCATCCATCAATGTGAAGTAGTGCGGATTCCCTTCCGGCACGGAAATGACATCGCCCGCTTCCAGCTCGACATCAAAATAACCGGTTTCTTTGTCGCCTTTGATGATGAAAATGCCGTGGCCGGCCGTAATGGCGCGCACTTCATCTTCCGTATGGACGTGCACTTGTTCAAATTTTTTCAGCAGCTCTTCCAAGTTTGGCGTCGCCTCAGACAAAGCGACGATGTCCCACGTTTTGTAGCCGCGGCGCGCTGCCAAGTCTTCGATCTCGTCTTTAAATGTCGTCAAAATTTCCGCTTTCTCTTCATCGCTTAACACATACTTGTCGCGCAAATGTTCCGGCAGTTTCGTAATGTCCCAATGCTCGTACAAGACGCCTTGGCTGTTTAAAAAGGCGCGGACATTGTCTTCACCTTCGATTACTTGACCCGTTTTTTTCACTTTGATGACTGCCATCGTCAAAATCCCCCTTTAACAGTGTATCAATTAGTCAGCTAGCGGCACGGCGGCCCGTTGCAGAAGCAGCCGCTTCACCTGCCAGCTGAACAAAAACTCCCACGCTTCCAAATGTTTTTTCGCTTCAAATGCATCGCGGCCCCAGACGGTAATGCCATGGTTATGGATCAATACCGCGCCCGTATCGCCGTCGACATGTTTCGCAAATTCGGCGGCCAACGTCGGGATGTCGGCGTCATTGTCAATGATCGGAATGCGCACCTCGGCATTTTCTTCCCAAATACCGAACGCTTTAATGATTTCCTGGCCGGAAAAAACCGCTTCCCCGTTTTGGGCGTACACGTCGGAAATGATGTTGTTGTCGACCGTATGGACGTGCAACACGCAGCCAGCGTTCGTCTGCCCATAAATTTTTGTATGCAACAGCGTCTCCGCTGACGGCTTTACATGTGTTTGCTCCGCTGGTCGGCCAGCGGCGTCAACGAGCAGAAAATCTTCGTCTGTCTGCTTCCGTTTGTCTTTGCCGCTGGCCGTGACAAGAAAGGTGAGCGGATCGTTTGTCACTTTGATCGATAAATTGCCGCTTGTCGCGAAAAACCAGTCACGGGCGGCAAGCTCGGCCTTCACCTCGGCGAGCTCGTTCCATTTTTGCACGACGATGCTCATGCCGTCACCTCCACCTGCTGCAAATGATCCATCACATCAAAAAACGTCGCAAACGGCGCATGGGGCAAATCGAGCGCTTGGCATTTTTTGAGCAGAAAATCGCGCGCCAGCACGTAATCCGCTTGTTTTGCCGCCGCTAAATCGGTAATCGAATCGCCGATGACGACATGATACCCGTTCGGGTGGGCCAGCTTCCGAAGAAGCGACGGCTTGCAGCAGCCGCAGCCGTTTTGGCACTCGCCGTCGCACGCATGCGGCCATGTGATGCGGATCGTCTCGCCGCTGAAATCGGAGCCGTTGCAAAAAATGCGCTCTCGTTCGATGATCCCGTCAAGCAGCGGGTAGACAAAAAAGTCGATCCCGCCGCTCACCACATAGAGCGGAATGCCCTGCTCTTTCGTCCAAGCGGCGAATTCGCGAAACCCTTCGCGCAAACGGGCGGTGCGCCGCAGGAAATCGACGATCTCGCCCTTTAGCGAAGACGGAAGGAGGGAAAACATGTTTCCGACCCCTTCTTGAACCGAGATGCGCTCGGCGAGAATGTCGTCTTTGAGCGCCTCCCACTCCGGCGGGGCAAACTGTTTCATAATAGCGATAATGTTGTCGTTTTCCGTAATCGTGCCGTCAAAATCACAAAAGAGAACAAGCTGTCTTGTCATGCTTCCACCTCAACAGCGCCCCAGCGGTCGATTGCTTTTTGCAGCGCTTCGTTTTCTGTCGCCGCTTCGCGGAGCAGACGGCCGGCAAGAGCCGCGTCGATGGCAGCGCGAAACGCCTGCCCGCCGCCGATCGCCCCGTCCGGATGGCCATGAATGCCCCCGCCGGCGTTGACGATGCTGTCAAGGCCGAAATCGCGGACAAGAAGCGGCACGAGCCCCGGATGAATGCCGGCCGATGGCACCGGAAACGCCCGCGCAAACGGCTCTTGTTCATCGGTGAGCGCCCGGGCGATGCCAAGCGCCTGCTCGCGCTCAAGAGCGACGCTGCCGTACGGCGACGGGAACAGGACGAAATCAGCTCCTGCGAACCGCAACAGCTTGCCGAGCAACAGCGACGGGGCGACCCCGTAAAACTCAGACGGCGTGATGGCGCCGCTAAACGCCGGATGAGCCATGATCGGCACGGTGATGTTCTCATCCGCGCGCAGCCCTTGCAACACATCAAGCCCGTAGGCGAACACGTTAAACAACAGCACGTCGGCGCCAAGCTCGGCGGCCCGTTTCGCTTTCTCTTTCAGCTCAAACGTTTTGCCGGTCAAGTTGACGGCATACAGCGTCCGTTTGCCCGTTTGTTCATACACTTCCCGAAGCGCGGCCTTTCCTTCCGTAATCCGCTTTTCCAACGGCAGCTGCTCGCTGTCAAACAAAATTTCGTCATCTTTCACTAAGTCGACGCCGCCAAGCGCCTGTTTTTTCAATTCGGACGTCAAATACGCCAAATCGCGGCCAATGATGCCTTTAAAAATGCTCATCAACAGCGGGCGGTCATGCACCCCAACTTTTTCGCGAATGCCGCTGATGCCAAAGCGCGGCCCCGGGAATTGCCGCTTCCACTCGTCCGGAAACTCAAGGTCAAGCAGCCGCACTTCCCCATCAAGCGACAGCTTGCCGAACGTCGTCACCAAGAGCGCCGGCAAATCAGCGCTGAAGTTGACCGTCGGATAGGCGATTTTGACGATCGCCCGCTTCAGCCGCTTGCCGAAATACGCGTTCGTCCGCTCGCTTTCGCCAAGCTCTTCCATAGCGACGACTTCCCCTTTATGTTTGCGAAGCTGCTCCTGCTCCAACGCCGGCAAGTCGGTCCATGTGCCGACCGTCAAGCCGAGCGCGATTCCTTCCGCCTTTTTACGAATGTCTTTCTCGTCATGAAGCAAATACGTTGCAATCACTGCACTCATCATTCATCCCTCTTTCCAAAGAAAAAAGCCTCTTCATAAGAAGAGGCGTCATTCGTTTATGGCGCTCTTCTTATCTCTCAGCGTTTCCGCTGCAAGAATTAGCACCGTGCTTGAATGTACCAAGCCGGTTGCCGGGCTTCATTGGGCTCGTCCCTCCGCCTGCTCTTGATAAGAATGCTTGCGTAACTATACACTTGTCAAACAATTTTGGCGAGTATGGCAAATTTACTTTGAATTATGACAGCCTTTGCCGCCGTTGTCAATCATTTTTTTCAAAACAGTCCGAGGCGTCCGATCCGTTCGGCTGCTTCACAGAGCCTCGCCTCATCGGTCAACAGGCCGACGCGCACATACCCTTCGCCGTGCTCGCCAAAACCGATGCCCGGAGCGACGGCAACATGCGCCCGCTCAAGGAGCACATCGGCAAACTCAGCCGACGACCATCCTTTCGGTACGGGGAGCCAGGCGAAAAACGACCCGGACGGCGCCGGTGCTTCCCAGCCGATGCCGCGCAAGGCAGAAATGAACGTATTGCGGCGCGCTTCATACAGGGCGACAAGCTCGTTGACGCAATCTTGCGGGCCGAGAAGCGCTGCGGCCGCCGCTTCCTGGACGGCGCCGAACAGGCTGACGTACAAATGGTCTTGCAGCAGCTCAAGCGCCCGAATGATCCGCTCGTTGCCGACGGCAAACGCGACGCGCCAGCCGGCCATATTGTACGTTTTCGAAAACGTGTAAATTTCAACCCCGACGTCTTTCGCCCCGTCAACTTCGAGGAAGCTGACCGGCTTTTTGCCGTCAAAACCGATCGCCCCATAGGCAAAGTCGTGCACGACGGCAATGCCGTGCTTGGCGGCGAACGCCACCGTCTCGACGAAAAACTCGTTCGTCGCCGTCGCACCGGTCGGGTTGTTCGGATAGTTTAAAAACATCAGTTTCGCCTGGTCGGCGACCGCCGCCGGAATGGCGCTGTAATCGGGCAAAAATTGCTGCTCGGCGACAAGCGGCATCATTTCCATCCGCGCGCGGGCGAGCGCGATTCCCGACCAGTAATCCGGATAGCCTGGATCCGGGACGAGCACCGCATCGCCCGGGTTGACGAGGCAAAGCGGCAGCTCGACAAGCCCGGCCTTGCCGCCAAACAAAATGGCGACTTCGCGGGTCGGGTCAACCTCAACTCCGTATTCGCGCGCATAAAAGGCGGCAACAGCTTCTTTCAAAAAGGAGTAGCCTTGAAACGGCGAATATTTATGGTACTTCGGATTGGCCGCCGCCCGTTGCATCGCCTCAACGATATGCTTCGGCGTCGGCTGGTCCGGATTGCCTTGCCCTAAATTAATGACATCATGCCCGGCCTTGATTTTCTCTCCCACTTTGGCGACAAGCGAAGCAAAAAACTGCTTCGGCAGCTGTTCAAGCAGTTCGGAAAATGGAAATTCGATCGTCATCCCCCACACCTTCTCAAAAATTCTTCCTTCTCAAAAATTCTTGAAATTCTAGTGCAAAATCATATATCGTAAAAAGCAAAATGTAAAGCAAATTTTTTTCATTGGGGTGAAAAACAATGACCATCCGCATCGCTTGCCTCCAACTCGATATCGCGTTTGGCGATCCGCAAACGAACGAACAGCAAGCCGAAACAGCCGTGCAATCCGTCGCCAACGAAGGAGCCAACATCGTCGTGCTTCCGGAACTATGGACGACCGGCTATGACTTGACGCGCTTGGACGAAATTGCCGATGACGATGCCGTGCGGGCGAAAGCGTTCGCCTCCCGCCTGGCGCAAACATATGGCGTCCATTTCGTCGCCGGCTCAGTCGCCAAAAAAACCGCTGCCGGTGTGACGAACACGATGATTGTCGCCGACCGAAGCGGCCAAATCGTCAGTGAATATAGCAAACTTCATCTGTTCCAACTGATGGATGAGCATTTGTATTTGCAGCCGGGAAACGAGCCAGGCTTATTTTCACTTAGCGGGCTGCCGTGCGCTGGGGTCATTTGCTATGACATCCGCTTTCCGGAGTGGATTCGCGCCCATGCGTTGGCCGGAGCGGAAGTGCTGTTTGTCGTCGCCGAATGGCCGCTTCCCCGCCTTCACCATTGGCGGACGCTCCTGATGGCGCGGGCGATTGAAAATCAATGCTATGTCGTCGCCTGCAATCGGGCCGGAAGCGACCCGAACAACGTCTTTGCCGGCCATTCGCTCGTCATCGACCCGTGGGGCGAAATCATCGCCGAGGCCGATGAAAAGCCGGGCGTTCTTCTAGCGGACATCGACCCGGCGCTCGTTAAAGAGGTCCGTGCGCGCATCCCGGTGTTTGCCGACCGCCGGCCGCGCGATTACGACGAGGCGGCAAAAAAAATTTTTAAAACGTATTGACAATCCGCCTGCCCAACCTGTATCATTCGAATCAAGCAACCAAACGATTGTTAACATCGTGAAAATTGCAAAAACTCAATAGCCAGATCGGTACTCTTATCAAGAGTTGGCTGAGGGAATTGGCCCAATGAAGCCCAGCAACCGACCGTAATGCTATCGTGAGATAGGGCGCACGCCAAGGGCGGCGCCGGAAGCGACCCGCTTCCGCAGGGCACGGTGCTAAGTCCAACAGAAAGACCGATGTCTTTCTGAAAGATAAGAGGCGCGAAGACGATGCATCTTCAAGCCTCTTTCCGTATGCGAAAGAGGCTTTTTCATTTGCCAAAACCTAAAGGGGGAACGTGAAAATGACGATTGTCCAATCAGCTGTTTACGAACCGCTCACCGAACAAAAAGCGACCGCCCTTGCCGTCCGCCTCGGCTTGTTCCGCGACGGGGCGCCGCTTCTGTGCCGCGAGATCGGCGATGGCAACTTAAACTTAGTGTTTCATATCGTCGACCAAGAGACAAAGCAAGGCATCATCATCAAACAAGCGCTGCCGTACGCGAAAGTCGTCGGTGAAAGCTGGCCGCTCACATTAAAACGCGCGGTCATTGAAAGCAACGCGCTGCGCACGTTTGCCAGCTATGTGCCGCAATATGTGCCAAACGTCTACTACTCTGACGAATCGCTCGCCATCACGGTGATGGAAGATTTGTCCCACTTGCAAATCGCCCGCAAAGGGCTGATCGAAGGGAAAACGTATCCGCTTTTGTCCCGGCATATTGGCGAATTCATCGCCAAAACAGCGTTTTACACGTCTGATTTCGGCATGAATCAACAAGAGAAAAAGAAGTTGGCGCAAAGCTTTGTCAATCCAGAGCTATGCAAAATTACGGAAGATCTCGTCTTTACCGATCCGTTTTTCGACCATGACACGAACAACTTTGAAGACGAATTGCGCCCAGACGTTGAAGCGCTTTGGGAAGATGACCGCCTCCGCCTCGAAGCAGCGAAGCTGAAGCGCAAGTTTTTAACTGAAGCGGATGTACTGCTGCACGGAGACTTACACACTGGCAGCATTTTCGCCAGCGACGACGAAACGAAAGTGATCGACCCGGAATTCGCCTTTTACGGCCCGATCGGGTTTGACCTTGGCCAATTTTTCGCCAACTTGCTGTTAAATGCGTTGTCCCGCCCTGAATCGGAGCGCCGTCCGCTCTTTGATCATATCGACCAGACGTGGGACGTTTTTACGTCTGTATTCTCGGAGCTTTGGCGCACCGAAAGCGTCGAAACGTACGCCGCGACGCCCGGACTGCTTGATGAGGTGCTGCGGCAGGCGTTCGTTGACGCCGTCGGTTTTGCCGGCTGCGAGGTCATCCGCCGGACGATCGGCCTCGCCCATGTGGCGGATCTCGACGGCATTGACCAAAAAGTCGAACGGCTCGCCGCGAAACGGCACGCACTCCGTCTCGGCCGCCGCCTGATCGTTGAGCGTGCCGAACTGGCGGGAACGGACGGCTTCCGCCGCCTGTTCGTCGAAACGGAACGATGACACCCTCTGCCCGGGCCGGCCGTCCAACGCCAGCCCGGGCCAATCGACCAACCGAGAAAGGAAGACGACGATGAACTCATTTGTCATCCCGCGCTCTGTCGAATGGCATGAGACGCATGTCACGATTTTAAACCAACAAAAACTGCCATCGATCACCGAATACATGGACTTGCATACGCTCGAAGACGTCCATGAGGCGATCGCGACGTTGAAAGTGCGCGGGGCGCCGGCGATCGGCATCACGGCTGCCTACGGCTTGGCGCTCGCCGCCTCGCGCTATGAAACCGAATCAGTGGACGAATTTCAGCGCCGCTTGCAACAAGACCGCGACTACTTAGCGAGCGCCCGCCCGACGGCCGTCAACTTGTTTTGGGCGCTCGACCGGCTCGTCGCCGCCGCGAAAAGCGCCGCTTCCGTCAACGAAGCGAAAACAATGCTCATTCACGAAGCGATCCGCATCCAAATCGAAGATGAGGATGTGTGCCACCGCATCGGCGAATACGCCTTGTCCCTTTTCCGTCCGGGCGACCGGGTGATGACGATTTGCAACGCCGGTTCGATCGCCACCGCCCGCTACGGAACGGCGCTCGCCCCGTTTTATTTGGCAAAAGAAAAAGGAATCGAGCTGTCCGTCTACGCCCTAGAAACGCGGCCGGTGTTGCAGGGAGCGCGCCTGACCACATGGGAGCTCATGCAGGCGGGCGTCGATGTGACGCTCATTACCGACAACATGGCGGCGCAAACGATCAAGGCGAAACACATTAACGCCATCATCGTCGGCGCCGACCGGATCGCGCGAAACGGCGATACAGCGAACAAAATCGGCACGTTTGGCCTCGCTTTGCTCGCCCAATCGTTCGGCATTCCGTTTTACGTTGCTGCCCCGCTGTCAACGATCGACATCAAGACAAAAACAGGGGCGGATATCCCGATTGAAGAGCGCCACCCGGATGAAGTGACGCATCTCGCCGGCGTGCGCATCGCCCCGGAAGGCGTCAACGTGTACAATCCGGCGTTTGATGTTACGCCAAACGAGCTCATTACCGCCATCATTACTGAAAAAGGCATCGTCCGCGGCCATTACGAAACGGCGCTGCCATCGTTATTCACAAAGGAGGAGCACCATGAAACAATTTAAGGCCTTATCGTTCCTTTTTCTTCTTTTCTTTGCCGTGTTCTCCATCTTAGCCGGCTGCACAAATGAGCAAGATGCCATGAGCGCCAAGCCGGCCAACGAAACGAAACAAACGGGCCAGCAAGGCGCCGCCTCATCGGCAAACAGCTCCACCGCCGCAAGCAGCGGGCAGGCGGCCATTCCGGAACAACTGAAAAAACCGGTGAAAATCGCCGCCATCATGCAAATGTCGATCGGCACATTCTCCTCGCAATACATCGCCGGCGTGAAAGAACAAGTGCAAAAGTTCGGCGGCGAAGTGCAAGTGTATAACGCCGACAACGATTTGACGAAGATGGCATCATATGTTGAAACGGCCATTACGCAAAACGTCGATGCCATTTTGCTTGACCACGGCCGCGCCGATGCGCTCGAAGGGCCGGTGAAAAAAGCCGTCGCCAAAGGCATTCCGGTTGTGGCGTTTGACAACGATTTGAACATTCCCGGCGTCACCGTCATCGACCAAGACGACTATAGCCTCGCTTGGAAAACGTTAAAGACACTTGCGGAAGACTTAAACGGCGAAGGTGAAATCGTCACGATTTGGGTCGGCGGCTTCACACCGATGGAGCGACGTCATGTCATTTACGACGCATTTAAAAAGCGCTACCCGAACATAAAAGAAGTCGCCAAGTTCGGCACAGCGAGCGCCAACACCGCGCTGGACACGCAAACGCAAATGGAGGCCATTTTGAAAAAATATCCGAATAAAGGCGACATCGATGCCGTCTTCGCCACATGGGACGAGTTCGCCAAAGGGGCGACGCGCGCCATCGAACAAGCCGGGCGCACGGAAATTAAAGTGTACGGCATCGATTTAAGCGACGAAGACTTGCAAATGATCCAAAAACCGAACAGTCCGTGGGTGGCGACGACGGCGACGGATCCGGCGGAAGTCGGCCGCGTTCAAGTTCGCTTCGCCTATCAAAAAATTGCTGGTGAAAAAACGCCGAACATTTACTCGCTCGAGCCGCATTTAGTGAAACGGTCTGACCTGCCGGACAAACAAGTATCGATGAGCGATCTCTCGCAATACATCCCGGGCTGGGGGCAATCGAACGTCGCCATCTCGCCGTGGATGAAAACGCTGGAAGCTCAGGTGAACAAAAAATGAACGGGTTGTCAATGCGGGGCATGGAAAAATCGTTTGGCGCCGTGCGCGTGCTTGACGGCGTGGACTTCGACGTCCGTCCGGGCGAAGTCCACGCCCTTTTAGGCATGAACGGCGCCGGCAAAAGCACGCTGATGAACATGTTGGCCGGCGCCGTTCCGCCCGACGCCGGCACGATCACGATCGACGGCACTCCATGCGCGTTTTCATCGCCGCGTGAGGCCAAGCAGGCCGGCATTGGCCTTGTCGTGCAAGAAGTGGACACAGCGCTGTTTCCCGGCCTGCCCGTTTACGAAAACCTGGCGGCTGACGAGCTCGCTGATGTGAAAAACCGGCCGATCCGCTCGCTGCGCCAAGAAAAAGAGCGGGCCGCCGCTCTGCTTCGCCGCGTCGGCCTTTCCATCCCGCCGACGAAGCTCGTGCGCGACTGTTCGCTCCATGAAAAACAGCTCATCGTGCTGGCAAAAGTGTTGTCGTCAAACGCGCGCTACATCATTTTGGACGAACCGACCGCCGCGCTGAGCGAGGCAGAAACGAAGCGGCTGTTTGCCATCATTCATGAGCTGAAACAGCAAGGCGTCGGCTTTATTTATATTTCTCATAAGCTGAAAGAAGTGCAAGAAATCGCTGACCGGCTGACGATTTTGCGCGACGGCCGCGTCGTCTATCACGGCGCGGCCGGCAGCCTGTCGCTTGAAGACATCGTCCTTCATATGACCGGGACGAAGCGAAGAACCTCTGCCAACCAGGCGCGCACGTACGGAAGCGACATCGCCTTTGCCGCCCGCGGAATCACGATTGACAAAACCGGCACGACCATCGACCTATACGCCCATCGCGGGGAAATTGTCGGCATCGCCGGCTTGGTCGGCGCCGGCAAGACGGAGCTTGCTGAAAGCCTCATCGCCCATCGAAAGACGGCGGGCGAATGGGAAATCGATGGCCGGCGCTATGTGTTCTCGTCACCTTATGAAGCCATCGAAGCCGGACTTTCCCTTATTCCCGAAGAACGGCGCAAGCAAGGGCTGTTTTTGCCCGAATCGGTGCGGACGAACATCACCGTGCGCCTTCTTTCCCGCCTGGCGCGCTGGCAATGGATCAAGCGGGCACAAGAAGCGGAGGCCGCCGATACCCTCGTTCGCTCGCTCGCCATCCATCCGCCGTCAAGCGCCACGGCTGTCCGCCACTTAAGCGGCGGCAACCAGCAAAAAGTCGTGATCGGCAAATGGCTGAACACGAACGCACGCGTCTTTTTGTTCGATGAACCGACGAAAGGAATCGATGTTCACGCGAAACAAGACGTCTTTTCCATCATCCGCACCCTCGCTGATGAAGGGAAAACCGTGCTGTACTTTTCAAGCGAATGTCATGAGCTGCTCGAGGTTTGCGACACCATCTATATTATGGTCGACGGTCGGCTGCTCGCCCGCCTGCCGGCCGCTGAACTCACGTACGAGCAGCTTGTTTATTATTGCAGTGGAGGTGAAATCGATGAATCAGCCGGCCGTTTCCGCGACGCCGTCGAAAAAAACGGCGCCGTCTATTCTTGAGTTTTTGTATAAACATGGGACATTGCTCGCCATTCTGGCCGTGATCGCCTATTTTGGCATCACACAAGACCGGTTTTTCACGTATGAAAACTTCAGCGACATTTTGCGCTCGATTTCGATCGTGACGCTCGTGGCGATCGGCATTACGTTTTCGCTGATCGTTGACGGCTTCGATTTATCGGTCGGCTCAACGGTAAGCCTTGCGACGATCGCCAGTGCGGCGGCGCTTGTCTTGCACCGTCAAGAAATTTTCGTCACCTTGCTCGTGCCGCTGTTGCTCGGCGTCGCCGTCGGACTGCTCAATTCGCTCTTGATCGTCAAATTCAAATTGCCTGATTTGCTCGCCACCTTAGCGACGATGTATGCCATCAACGGCGTACAACTCACCTATACGAAAGGATTTTCGATTTACAACGATATGCCGCTGCCAGACGGCGGCACGGCGCCGGGCAAATTCATTCCTTCCTTTTTATTTATCGGCCAAGGAGAGCTGTTCGGCGTACCGTTTTCCGTTTTGCTGATGCTGTTCGTCGTCATTGCTGCCCACTTGTTTTTGACATACACCAAACCGGGACGCCTCTTTTATTTGACGGGGGAAAACCGGGAAGCGGCAAGGCTGTCGGGGATTCCGGTGAACCGTTACCGGACGTATGCGTACATCATCAGCGGCTTTTTCGCCGCCCTAGGCGGCATCGTCCTCGCTTCGCGCATTGGCACCGGGCAAGTATCAGCTGGGGCCTCATTTTTGATGGACGGCGTCGCCGCCGCCTACATCGGTTTTTCCGTCTTTGGCGCCGGCAAGCCGAACGTCATCGGCACGTTGTTCGGCTCGATTTTGATAGGTGTGTTGTTAAACGGCTTGACGATGGCAAACGTCCCGTACTACGCCCAGGACATTATAAAAGGCGCCATTTTAGTCGGCGCCCTCGCCCTGTCACATTGGCAAAAAAAATAACGCCCGATCCCGCCCCTGTGGACTCGAGCCCCGGGGGCGGCGTTTTTTTCCACCATTCCGTCTATTTGTGGCGCCGCTCGAGCGCCAACAGTTTCTCCTTCACATCGGTGCGGCTTCCGGCATAGCCGGTCAAGGCGCCGTTTTTGCCGATCACGCGATGGCACGGAACGACAATGGCCAGTTCATTCGCCCGGTTCGCCTGTCCGACGGCGCGCACCGCTTTCGGACGGCCGATTTGCGCGGCAATATCGGCGTAGGTCGCCGTTTCGCCGTACGGAATGCGGCACAGCGCCTTCCACACGTCTTGTTGAAAAGCCGTGCCTTGCCACCGAAGCGGCAAAGCGAACGCTTGGCGGCGGCCATGAAAATATTCATCCAACTGCGCAAGCGCGCGTTCCAAAAGCGGCGACCGTTTTTCTACAACCGGATGCCCGCTCGCAAACGCGCGCCATTCTTTCGAAAACAGTTCGACTTTCACAATCGCATCGCCGTCAGAAGCGATGTAAATATCGCCGAGCAGCTCTGAACGGTATACTGCATAATCAATCGTCATCGTTGTCCTCTCTTTCCGTTCGTTCGATCGGCAGCGTAATATGAAACGTCGTGCCGACCCCGACTTCGCTTTCCACATCAATTTTCCCTTGGTGTTCTTCAATAATTTTGTAGCTGACCATTAGACCGAGCCCGGTGCCGCGCTCTTTCGTCGTATAAAACGGCTCGCCAAGCTTTTTAATTTTATCCTTCGGAATGCCGCACCCCTGGTCGGTGATCGAGATGCGCACATGGCAGCCGTCACGGGCGATGCGCACCGTAATGTCTCCGCCTTTGGGCATCACTTCAATGGCGTTTTTCAAAATGTTAATGAACACTTGCTTCAGCTGATTCGGCTCACAATACACCGGCGGCAGCCCGCGGTCGAAATCGGCAATGATTTGCACGTTATGCATCATCGCCTGGGCGCTGATCAAATCGATCGTATCTTGCATAATTTTGCAAATATCATTTTGCTTGTATTGCACGGCCTGCGGTTTGGCCAGGACAAGAAACTCGGTGATGATCGACTCAATCCGCTTCAACTCCGACATAATGACATTAAAATACATCGAATAGTCGCCGTCAATGCTTCCTTGCAGCAGCTGGATAAAGCCTTTTAATGCCGTCATCGGGTTGCGAATTTCATGGGCGATGCCCGCAGCCAGCTCGCCGACAACATTGAGCGTATCCGATTTGCGCAGCTGCAACTCCATTTCTTTGCGCTCCGTAACGTCGCGAAACCTCATCATCCCTACGCCAGGAATGACTTCTTTTTTCAACGAAAACTCAACGATTTTCCCCTTTCCCTCATCAGAAAACTCAACTTCACCGTTCGCCTCGCCGACGCGTTCACATTGTGCACGGAGCTTATTCAGCTGGCGGCGCGCCCGCTCTGGAACAAGCTCCATCACCGTTTGACCGAGCAGCGTTTCTTTTGCGGCAGCGAAAAAGTCGCAGGCGATCGGATTCGCGTCGATGATGCGATGCTTCTCATCCCACAGCAAAATGCCGTCCATCGCATGGTCGAAAATGCTGCGAAACTTTTGCTCGCTTTCGCGCAGCTCACGTTCGATTTTCCTTCGCTCGCTCACATTGCGGAAAATCGTCAAATGATAGCCGTCGATCGCCCCTTTTTTCATCGTAAACTCGAGCTGCTTATCCTCACCGTTCGGCATATGGAACGTCAATTCATCGCGAATTTCCCCTTTGCGGCGGAACTCGCTGAAAATGCGTTTCACCTTTTCGTCCCCATATTGCACAAAATCAAGCAAATTGCGGCGCACAAGCAAGTTCAACGGCAGCTCAAACGTCCGGCTCGCCGCTGGGTTGGCGTTCAATATGTAGCCAAAGTCGTCCCAAATGAGAATCGCTTCGTGTGCTTGCTCAAAAATGGCCCGGAATCGTTCTTCGCTTTTTTGCAATTTAATCTCCATGTTTTTCCGTTCGGTCACATCGCGCATAATGGCCATGTAAAAGCCGCTGTAAACGTTCGACGTCGCCGTCAGTTCAAACATTTTCACTGTTCCGTCCAGACGGACAAGCGACAATTCTCCTTTGGCCGTCCCTTTTTCCTTCACTTCCGACAGCAAGCGGGCAAACTCATCGGCGCATTCGCGGGCGACAAACTGCTGAAATGATAAACTGAGCAGCTTTCCTTTTTCCAAATTCAAGCTCATCGAAAACGCCGGATTCACGTCAATAAACCGCCCGAATTCGTCAAAAATGACGATGCCGTCGACCGCGCGGTTAAACACATCTTTAAACAAAAACTCGTGGATGATCCGCTCGCGCTCAAGCGCTTTATGAGCTGAGACGTCGCGCATCATAACGAGGTCAAACTCATTAAACACATCCTTTTTCATGGAAAATTCGATATGCTTCACTTTGCCGTCCGGCAGTTTGATGAGCAGTTCATCGCTGAACGAACCGAACTTTTGCAGCATCGACTGCTGAAATAATAAAATATCCGGCGGCACGAGCTCCAAAAACGAGGAAAACGAACGACCGATCAAGTGAAACTTATCCATTTCAAACAGCTTGCATGCCGCTTCATTGACGTCGACAAATTCACCATTTTTGTTTAGGATGACAATCGCATCAAGCGACCGCTCGAAAATGATCGAATAGCTGTTCAACCGCTCCTTTAGGCGCCGATTTTCTTCTTCGAGCAGCCGTACATCTGGCGTCGCATTTTGTTCTTCACGGGGAGAAAGGCTTTGGGCCATATGAATCTCTCCTTGTCTATTCAAACCATGTCAACTAAATATATATTCGATGTGGAAAAATTTACTCCTCCCTTTCTTTACGAAGATTTTTCAAAAATCTTTTTCACAACGTCCGACAAGTTTTTTCATCTTTTTCATTTGGCTAAACTGCGTTATAATGAAAGGTTAGTACAATGATAAAAGGAGTTTTGTTACAATGAACATTGTTTGTACGACATTAAACGCCAAATACATCCATATGAACCTCGCCATTCGCTATTTAAAAGCATACGCAATGCCGGAGTTTGACGTCAAGCTCGTTGAATATACGATCAAAGACCCGGCGCTGAATGTCGTCGCCGATTTGTACCAACGCCGGCCGGATGTCATCGGCTTCAGCTGCTACATTTGGAACATTGAAGAGACGGTCAAAGTCGTAAAGATGCTAAAGAAAGCGGCACCGCACATCCTCATCGTCGCCGGCGGACCGGAAGTATCATACGACGTACGCGAGTGGATGGAACGAGTGCCGGAATTTGATTTTATCGTGATCGGCGAAGGGGAAGAAACGTTTAAGCAACTGCTGTTCGCTCTAAACGGCAACAGGGACGTAAGCAGCATCGCCGGATTGGCGTTTCGTGACGGGGACCGCATCGTCATCAACCCACAGCGGAATAAAATCCGCTTGGCTGACATGCCGTCACCATTTCGCTTTCCAGAAGACATTCCCCATCTTCCAAACCGGGTCGTGTACGTCGAAACAAGCCGCGGCTGCCCGTTCAGCTGCCAGTTTTGCTTATCCTCAATCGAAGTCGGCGTCCGCTATTTTGACCGCGAAAAAATCAAAGACGACTTGCGCTATTTGATGCAGCACGGGGCGCGGACGATCAAGTTCGTCGACCGGACGTTCAACATCAGCCGCAGCTACGCGATGGACATGTTTCGCTTTTTAATTGACGAGCATGTGCCCGGAACGGTATTTCAGTTTGAAATTACCGCAGACATCATGCGCCCTGAGGTGATCGAGTTTTTAAACAACGAAGCGCCGCCTGGGCTGTTCCGCTTTGAAATCGGCGTTCAATCAACGAACGATGAGGTGAACCGCCTGATCATGCGCAAGCAAAACTTCGCCAAGTTGTCGCGGACGGTGACGATGATTAAAGAAGGCGGGAAAATTGCCCAGCACTTGGATTTGATCGCCGGCCTGCCGGAAGAAGACTACGACTCGTTTCGAAAGACGTTCAACGACGTGTTCGCCCTCCGTCCAGAGGAACTGCAGCTTGGATTTTTGAAGCTGCTGCGCGGCACCGGCCTGCGCCTGCGCGCCCATGAATACGGCTACGTCTATATGGACCATGCACCGTATGAAGTGTTAAGCAACAACGTCTTGTCGTTTGATGACGTCATCCGCATTAAACAAGTCGAGGACGTGCTTGAAAAATATTGGAACGCCCATCGGATGGATGAAACGATTGAATATTTAGTCACTGACGTCTTCCCATCGCCGTTTGACTTTTTCCAACAGTTTGGCACGTATTGGGATGAGCGCGGTTGGGCACGCATCGGCCACCAGTTAGAAGACTTGTTCCGCCGTCTCCATGAGTTTTTGCGCACATCTGCGCCAGACGCTTTGCCGATCGCCGAATCGCTCATGAAATACGACTACTTGCGCAACCAAAAATATAAGCCGCGCAAGCCGTGGTGGGACGAAAAGACGGAGAAAGCGACGCGCGCGGCCGTCTACCGCGCGCTGCTCGAACGGCCCGAGGCGCTCGGGGCGGATTTTGCCGCCCTTGGGCTCGGAGAAAAGGAGCTGTTTAAACATACGGTCGTGGAAATCGTGCCGGTCGATGTCGGCCGCTACGCCGCGAAAAAGCAACTCTCATGGGCGCCAACTGCCATCGTCGCGTATTTTGACCCGTCCGGCGCCGGTGCGACACTGTTTTCCGCACCGCTGTCCGCCTTGTCCGCTTCGGCATCCGCCTAACCGTCAAGCGCAAGGGATAGGACCGCGCAATGATCGTATCGCGCTTTTTGCGCTTCATATGAAAAAGCAGGGAGCGTTATCCCTGCTTTTTGCGCTTCTTTTCGTTTTCTTTCGCCCGTTTTTGTTCCTCGATGATCCAAAGCGGCTCGTGGGCGGCGAAATCGCCCCATTCAAACGCCATTTCTTCATTCATTCGAGCGGGCCGTTCCCGATCCTGTTTATCCATCTCCGCCTCCTTGGCGGCCTTTTTTCGAGTTGCGGTTTGCGCCGCGAATCATATCTTCCTCGCCGGCGTATTGGGCCGCAAATTCGGTATCCGGCAAGCTTTCTGTCGGTGTTTTATTGTTGTTCTTTGCGGCGTCGAACTTTACCTTCCGTTTCATCATCACTTCGCCTCCTCATCCATTGTTTCCCGCTGGTACGCGACAAGCACAATTTCTTCTCCGGTCTCTTCGCGCAGCCGCTGTTCAAGCTGCTGCAACTGACGAAGCGTCCCATCCTGCAGGCGGGCGACCGGAAATGCGACGTTCGCCACATCCATCCTCCTTCCGCATTTTTTCTTATCGTCTCTCCGCTGCGCCGACTTTATGCGCCGCTACGGTTTCAATACGACTTTAATGCAGCCGTCTTTCTTTTCATCGAAAATCTCGTACGCATATTGCGCCTTATCAAGCGGAAGACGGTGCGTAATAATATCGGTTGGATCGAACTTTCCTTCGACGATCCATTCGTACAGCGTCGGAATGTAATGAATGACCGGCGCCTGCCCCATTTTCAGCGTAATGTTGCGCGAAAACAAATCACCAAGCGGAAACTGATTGTACCGTGAACCGTACACCCCGACAAGCTGGATCGTTCCGCCTTTGCGCACCGCCTGTGAAGCGATGACAATCGCTCCCATCGCTCCCCCTTGCAGCTTCAGCGCCGAGCCGATCAATTCAAGCGGCGTCATTTTTCCGTCTAGGCCGACACAATCGATGACGACATCGGCCCCGCCACCGGTTAACTCCTTAATGTATTCGCCGGTGTTTTCATATTCGGTAAAGTTGATCGTCTCAACTTTATTCGTCTTTTTCGCATGTTCGAGCCGATAGTCAATATAATCGACGGCAATGACGCGCTTCGCTCCTTTCAGCCAGGCGAACTTTTGCGTCAACAATCCAACCGGACCGCAGCCGAGCACGACGACTGTATCACCGTCTTTCACCCCTGCCTCATCGACGCCCCAAAACGCGGTCGGGACAATATCTGACAAAAACAAGAGCTTTTCATCTTCGAGCTCGCAATCGTCCGGGACGACAAACGGAGTGAAGTTGGCAAACGGCACGCGCAAGTATTCAGCTTGCCCGCCCGGGTAGCCGCCAAACGTTTCAGAATAGCCAAAGTATGCCCCCGATTCGCCGTTCGGGTTGGACGCATCGCACTGGCTTTCAAGCCCGTGCTGGCAATACCAACATTGCCCGCAGGCGATCGTAAACGGCACGATGACGCGATCGCCTTTTTTCACTTTCGTCACCGCCGGCCCGACTTCCTCGACAATGCCCATCGGCTCGTGGCCGATAATAAAATCTTCCGGCATGTTCGGCACCATGCCGTGCACTAAATGAAGATCCGAGCCGCAAATGGCGGTGCTTGTAATGTTTACGATGATGTCATCCTCTTTCAAAATTTTTGGGTCGGGCACTTGTTTGACGGCGACATCTTTTATACCTTGGTATGTGACAGCTTTCATCCTCTTCCTCCTTCCTCTCTTTCCGGACGGATCAGCCAAGCAGCAAGAGCGCTGCCAAGCAGCGCCAGCCCGCTGACTTTCCTGTGAAGTCCATATTTCCACCTATATGATGTGCGTTTTTTTCACGGATATGCCGTACGAAAAAAGGCTGCCGCCAAAGGAGGACAAAACCTCCCGTTTGGCGAACAGCCCCTTCTTGCCATGATCGGCAAACCATTGTACAGGACAACCATTATTTCCCACCTGTAAACGAAATGCCTTTGATGAAGTAGCGGTTGAAAAAGGCGTAAATGATCAACACCGGCAGCGTAAACACCATGGACGCTGCCATAATATAATTCCAATAGCTGATGTACTGCCCTTTGAAGCTGTTAAGGCCAAGCGGTAGTGTAAACAACTGCGGATCAGACAAAATAATGAGCGGACGCATAAAGTCATTCCATGAACTCATAAAGACGAAAATGGCCTGAGCCGCCAACGCCGGGCGGGCGAGCGGTAGCACAATCCGGAAAAAGATCCCGAGCCGGCCAAGTCCATCGAGTTCTGCAGCCTCTTCCAATTCCTTCGGAAAATTGATAAAAAACTGCCGCATCATGAAAATAAACGTGGCGTTAATCATCGTCGGCACGATCATTCCTTGATACGAGTTTAACCAACCAAGCTGCTTTAAAATCAAATAGTTTGGAATCATCGTCACTTGTGCCGGAATCATTAAGACGGCTAAAATGATCAGAAACAGCGGTTTTCTCCCGGGAAATTGCAACCGCGCCAGCGCATAGCCGGCCATAGAATTAAATAATAAATTGAGCACAGTCACTGCCGCGGCAATAATTACACTATTTAACAACCAGCGTGGGAATAGTTCCTGCTCAACAAAAATTTGTTTGTAATTATCCAATGTGAACTGTTTTGGAACAATAGACATTGTTCCGCTGACAATTTCCTCGAGTGTCTTGAACGAGGAAGACAACGCCCATAAAAACGGAATGAGCGTAATGATCGCATAGATGATAAGCACAACATACAGTAGCGCTTTTCCAATCCGTATTTTTCTTTTCATCTCGTCCTCCACTCCTTAATAAAGGGACTCCTCTTTCGATAACTTCCGCTGAAGCAATGTAGCGATTAAAATAATGATGGCCAACGCAAATGCCAATGCAGCAGCGTACCCCATCGTTCCTAGCATTTTGAACGCATATTGGTAAATAAGAAGCACAACGGTTAACGTAGAGTTGTTCGGTCCGCCAGAACCAGCTGAGAAAATATACGATTGGTCAAACAATTGGAACGTGCCGATCAGTCCCATGATCACTACAAACGATGTGACCGGGCGCAAATACGGGACAGTGACGTGCCAAAACTTCTGCCAGGCGTTAGCCCCGTCTAATTCCGCCGCTTCGTACAAGGAATCAGGAATATCTTGCAATGCCGCCAAATAAATGACCATAAAGTACGGAGCCGTTGACCAAATGTTCATGATCATGATCGCATTCAACGCGACATCTGGATCGCCGAGCCAGTTATATGTCGGCAGTCCAACTGCTTCAAGTACATGGTTAATTAAGCCATTTTGGTTGTACATCCACATGAAAATAAGCGTCAATACCGCCGAAGAAGTCAAGGTCGGCAAAAAGTAAACGATACGGAAAAATCTTTCTCCTTTCAACCCGGCATTTAAGGTAGCGGCTAACACAAGAGCCAAAATCGTTTGGCACGGAACGACAATCACTACATATTTCAGCGTGTTCCACAGCGCGATTTTCGCCCGGGTATCGTTAGCTATACGGGTAAAGTTATCAAACCCGACGAACTCGAACGATGTCGCCCCCAACAATTGCACTTTATGAAATGCCAAAAAAACCGCGAACACGATCGGACCGATAATAAATAAAAGAAGAACAAATAAAGCTGGAGATAAGAACAAGTAAGCCGATCCTGTTTCCCGCCACATTTTTTTCGTTAATGTCTGCTTCATCCTTTTTCATCCCCTTGCCATCGAATCGCTGTTCCCCTCTTTCTAACGCAGCCGTGGAGCTGCTGCCAGAAAGAAAGGAACAGCACTCCGGCAGAAGCTTTTTTCCTGCCGGAGGCCTGTTTTCATTTATCTATTTTCAATTTCACTGTTCGCTGTTTTTTCTGCCTCTTTCAATGCGTCAGCAAGCGGTCGCTCCCCTAAGAAAGCACTGATGAACTGGTTATTGAAGTTGTTGACAATAATGGGCAAGTTCGTGCCATTTTGCCATACAGTTGCATACGGCGCCCCGGCAACTAACGGTGCTCGCAGCGGATCTTTGTCAAAACCGAGTTCAGCAGCGACCGATTTGCGCGTCGGCAAGGCGTAGCCCTTGCTTGTCCATGTTTTCATGCCTTCCTTCCCGGTCAAATACGAGATGAGTTTCCAAGCTGCTTCTTTCTTTTGGGAATCTTTGTTCATAACATAGGCTACCGTATACGCCATCGTTGCTTTTTTGCCATTGATCATCGGGATCTCTGCTGTTCCAAACTCTACATCAGGGAACGTATCTTGCAAAAACGGAATCGCCCAGTTTCCTTCAATCACCATAGCGGCCTTGCCTTGGCCGAACATCTCGCCACCCCATGTCGCCCCGACTTCATTCGGCTGAGCTGCCGACTTATCTTTTACATGCATATCAACAATCGGCTGAAGCGCTCCGACGACTTTTGGATCAGCGAAACTTGCCTTATTGTCCGTCACGACTTTGCCGCCTTTCGACTCGGCAATGTAGTATAAGCGGGCTAATTCCGGGGCAACGCCAAACCCATATACGTCTTTCCCTTTCGTTAGCTTTTTCGCTACCTCTCGCAGTTCATCCCACGTTTTCGGCACCTCAAGGCCTGCTTCTTCAAACATTTTTTTATTGTAAAACAGCGCCAACGTCGAATAATCTTTCGGGAATCCATAAATTTTTCCATCTTTCCCTTTAAATGCGTCGAGCATCGGTTTTTCAAAGTCGTCAATATCAAACTCATCGGTCACATATTTGTCAAGCGGCTCGAGCGCCCCAGTTTCGATCAGAGCCGGAGCTTCAAACGCATCGAGATAAAAAACATCCGGCCCCTGTCCCCCTGCTAAACGGGTTTTAATGACATCCATATATTGATCGGCAATAACCTCATATTTGACTTTAATATTAGGGTGTGTTTTCTCAAAATCGTCGAGCGTTTGCTGCAGTAGCTTTTGCTCGCTCGGATTGCCGCCCCAGCCGGCTAATGTGACCTCCACTTTCTCCCCTTGTTTGCTGTCCCCGTTTGCCTGTTTCGCTTCCTCACCACCGCCGCAACCGGTCAAAAGGCTGCCAAACAGCAATGTCGTAATGCCTAGCGTCGCCATCCACTTTGTTTTGCCCATGTAAACAACCTCCCGAAAAATGGTTTATATTCACAGGGAAAGGGGAGCCTTCCCCCGTTTTTAACAAATGACAACATCCCAGCCTGTCGTATTTTCATCGATTTGGACGTTGAGCTTTTCCTTCTCGCGCATAACGGTCAATGACAACCGCCCACCACCGATAGAGATGTTTTCCACCCGCAACACGTTCATCGTATCAAGCAGTATCGGAGATAAATAAATTTTCTTTTCAAGCGCATTCGGGAACAATCCTAACAAGGTTTGAATAAACACTAGCGGCGTTCCGGCCGCCCATGCCTGCGGCGAGCAGGCGACAGGGTAGCGAACCGGCTTGCCGACCGAGCGCCCATATCCACAAAACAGTTCCGGAAGTCGGTCATATTCAAAGTAGTTCGCCGCCTCCGTCAACCCTTGAATCACTGTTTTCACCTCATGATGCTTTCCTAGCTTGCCGAGGCCAAGCAAAATCAAGCTGTTGTCGTGCGGCCATACGCTCCCGTTATGATAGCTCATCGGATTATACCCTGCTTCTCCTTCCCCCATCGTGCGGATCCCATAGCCGGAAAACATCTTTGCAGATAAAAGCATTTGAACAACCGCCTCGACCCGCTCTTCATTCAGCATTCCCGACAGCAGTACATGCCCAGGGTTTGACGTCACCGTGCCGACTCGTTCTTTCTTTTCGTCTAAAGCGATGGCGTAAAACTGTACATCTTCCATCCAAAAGTGCTCGTCAAACCGCTCCTTCAACACCTCCGCTTGACGACGCAATTCATCGGCTCGCTCCCGCTCGCCGAGATGCTCGAAAATGTCGGCCAGTGCTGTTTTCGCTTGGTATACATACCCTTGCACCTCGACGAGGGCGATCGGAGAACGCGCGTATTCGCCATCTCGATGGACAACCGAATCCCCAGAATCTTTCCATCCTTGGTTCGCAATTCCTTTGCTCGATTGCTGATGATACTCAACAAACAAGTCGCCATCGCGGTCGCCGTACTCATCAATCCAGGCAAGCGCCGCATCAATGTGCCCGCGCAGCTGGCTGAAAAGAGCAAAATCTCCAGTCCATTTTACGTACTCTGTCACCAACACTAAAAACAGCGGTGTGGCGTCGATCGTTCCATAGTAAGGGGTAAATGGAATTTGATTCGTATTGGCTAACTCGCCAAAGCGGATTTCATGCATTATTTTTCCCGGCTGCTCATCCCGCCACGGATCTTCCCTTTTTCCCTGAAATCGGGCCATCGTCAGCAATGTTCCTTTCGCCACTTCGTGATTGAACGGAAGAAGTTGCAGCGCAGCGATAAGACTGTCACGGCCAAACGGCACCCCAAACCACGGCAACCCGGCTACTGGAAACTGTCCATATCCTAAGTCGGTCAGCAGCACCCGCAAGTCGATGATCCCGCGATGGACAAGGCGTTCAAGATGGCGGTCATCGGTTGTAATTTTCGTTATGTTCTCTTCCCAGCGTTGATACGATTTTCTCAGGCGGCGAAACGCCTCCTCCGGCGGAACAGGTTGTTTCTCTTCCGCTTCTCCTATATGCGGTGCGATCGTAAAAGTAATACTTTGCTCCTCCTCATGTTCGAGAACAAAATGAAAAGAGATTTCTCCGTGCTCAAACACTGCCTTTTCCGGCCGATCCCAGGTGATTCGTGTTGCCCGCCTGATCCCGTCGCTCCCCACATAGCCAAACGTTAACGAGCGATCGCCGATTATCTGTCCGGTCCGTTTTCCAACTTCCCCTGTCTGAAATCCGCGAACAATAAACATGTCAGCAAAATCCGCATCCATATGTACATTGATTTCAAACTGCACCCGCTTTGGATTATAGTTTTTTAATTTCATCGTTTCATAGAGAACATCGCCGTATATGAAGCGCTTTCGCTCAATTTCAACCGATTCACGCCATAATATAACTTCCCCGTTTTTCTCCATATGCGGGTTCGTCAACAAAATCGTGGCGGCATAATTTTCTGCGGCGTCAGACGACAGCAACACTGGTTTTTCTCTGTTGATGCGCAAATCCCATTTGCTTAAAAAACGGGTATCTTTCGTGTATAAACCAAGCCCGTATGGATGGTGCTCCGGGATATTCCCCTCACCGTCTGTCAGCAAAAATAAGTCGTTTTCCTTGATCACACGGTAATCCATGTTACTTCCTCCTCTTGATGTTTTCCAATTTTATACACAATACCAAAACGTTTTGGGATTAAAACAAAAAGAAAACGATTAAGAAAACGTTTTGATTACCGAATATACTTTCTTTTCTATCCCGAAACGTTTCCGTTTTTCCTTAAAAAAAATATATCCCTTGTGACCTTCGCAAATAACGCAGCGGCTACTTCTCCCCCTTGGCCGTCGATGCCCGGATCTTCAGCTCTGTTTGCAAAACTTTCACGTGCGAATCCGCCTTTCCTTCCAACATGGCAATCAGCAACTTAGCAGCTTCATACCCCATAGCGAACTTATCCTGTGCGACTGTTGATAGCGAAGGCGAGGAGTATGAGGCTAAAATAATGTCGTCATAACCGATGACCGCGACATCCTCCGGCACCCGCTTTCCAAGCCGTTTTACGGCCTTAATAACGCCGAGCGCCATTAAATCGCTGGCACAAAAAAACGCTGTGATTTCTGGGTAGTGCTGAAGCAACCGCAACGCTTCCTGCTCGGCAATTTCTTCACGAAACGCCCCATTTGCAATCCAATATTCCCGTACTGGCAGCCCCCCCTCAAGAAGCGCCTCCTTAAATCCTTTCAGCCGCTGCTCGCTCACAAAGGCGTACTCATAACCGTTAATCATGGCAATTCGTTTATGCCCGAGTTCAATTAAATGGCGCACCGCGTTTTTCGCCCCAAGCACATTGTCTGTCGTTACATAGCCAACCGTCTTCGACTCGATCGGAATATCGATCAGAACACACGGAATGTTGCTCTCCACGACTTCATGCAAGTACGGGTCATCGGTGCGGATCCCTTGCAAAATTGCTCCATCAACACGGCGCTCCCGGCACAGTTGGGTGTACGTTTTTTCCCGCTGTTTCGTCGACGTCGTACTGAACAACACCATATCATAGTCGACTTCACTTACATATTCGTTGACGCCGGCTAGCACCTCAAACGTAAAATTGTCCTTGGCACTTTCCTTTGTCAATCCGGAAACGAGCAATCCGATCGTTTTCGATTTATTCATGACAAGTCCACGCGCGAGCGTATTCGGGCTGTAGTTTAGTTGCTTGGCAATATCAATGATCTTTTGCCTTGTGTTTTCATTGACGTCGGAATAGCCGTTTAACGCACGTGAAACCGTAGTAATCGAAACCCCTGCCGCTTTGGCAATATCTTTAATCGTTGTCACTGCCATTCCTCCAAAACGTTTCGAATCCTGTCGTTGACTCCATTAAACCATAGACCGAAAACGTTTGCAATCTTTTTTTGACAATAATTCCTCCCTTTAATTCCCACCTATCCACCCCTGCTTGCTCGCACATACTAATGGTGCCAGACTAAAACATTAAAAGGAGGCAAATCAGATGGCACGTGGAAGCAACAAACTGCTCGTTCCAGGCATTGAACAAGCGTTAGAACAAATTAAATATGAAATCGCCCAAGAGTTTGGTGTACAGCTCGGAGCTGGCACTGTTTCACGCGCCAACGGCTCCGTCGGCGGGGAAATTACGAAACGGCTCGTCGCCCAGGCGCAAAGCGAGTTGGCAGGCCGAAGAACAGAATAAAGCCGAGCGCAATCACTCGGCTTTTTTCGTTTTGGAATCCATTGCTTCCGGCTGACGGTCGGGGCGGGTGGGCTCGTGCCGCTCTTTTTGGCCACTGCCATCCGGCCGTCCGCCCGCCTCTTTTTTCTCCACATAATGACCGCCCGGCCGCGATGGTCGGGCGTTTCCATGGTTTTTCCCTTTCGGAGAAATTTCCTTATCCGAAGGAGAATTTTCTTTATTTGAACCGGAGTTTTTCCGCTCGTGCGGCGGCTGTTTTTCTTTTTTCTGTTGCTTTGATTTCTGCTCGTCATGCTTTTGTTTCGATTGCGGCTGCTCCCGTTTTTGCCCTTTCGGTGACGATGTTTTCTTTTCTTCCCTTCCGCCTTGGCCTTTCCCTTTGTTCGGTTTGACAGATGTCGATGAAGCCGGCTTTGCTTTTTTCTCGATTTGCAATAGTTTGCCGGTTGTCATTCCCCGTTCGGCTGCCCGGCTGCGCACTTCCATCGTGCTGTTCGCCGTCGTAATCACGATCCGATCATCCGCTACCGACCGCCGAATTTCAGCGAGCTCAGCGGACAACTTCCGCGCCGAGGAGGCGTCGTGCTCTTTCTCTACCGTCGTAATGAGCACTTCCCCGCCCTCATTTAAATATCCCTTTTGTTCGCTCAATGCAATAATCTGTTTCGCCACAGCAGAAAACGTTTCATTTTTCCATGAAGGAAGCGCCGCAAGCACGTTTTTTCCTTCCTCATTATACGCCTTTAACGTCAACACATGGAGCTCATCATCGACTCCCGCTTCAATGCTCGGATTAATGTCGATCGACATATAAGCATACACCGCGTCGGAAGGCCATTGAACCCAGGTGGTAATAAGCAGCACGGCGGCTACCAAAGCGCTCACCACCGCATATCGAAACGAACGGCGATGAAATGGAAAGGGTTTTTTTACTACGCCCGCCTCAATCTCTTCGCCGATTTCACACTCCCCTTCCTTTTTTACTCGAAGGAACTCCCCTTCCGGCGTCAACACGGTGACGAACTCTTCGTCCAATTCCAGCACAATCCCCTTTTTCACGATGGAAGCACCCCTTTTATATAGTCCTTTAAGTAAAGATAGTCGCCCGCCAAAATGACCGCGACCGCAATAATGTATTTTCTATTTCTCTCAATCGTTTTGCGGCTGACGGACGCCATCGTTTCCAGCTGTTTAATGGGCAACTGCTTTTTTTGGAACAACAGGCCGAGCAGTTCCTCTTTCTCCACAAGCAGCTGGGCGACACGAATGGCGTTTAGGCGGGCGTCTTTATGTTTTGGCGACTGTTCAACTAAATCGTGAAAATGAATGCCGAATTGTTTCAGCACTTGCTGGTAATGGATGATTTCTTCTCGGCGCTGCTCCTGTTCGATTTGTTTGTAAAATTCATCGACAGAGAGTCTGGCGTCCAAGTATGTTTGCGCCGTATATTCGTGATCCTCCCCGTTCTCGACATGCCATAATGCATCCCGTATTCTCGCCTCTTTCCGAATATAGTCAATCAGGCGCCGTTTAATGAGCAACTCAGCGAACGAGAGGAAGGAACCTCCTTTATGCGGCGCATACTTTTCAATCGCTTCATTAAAGGCGATCAGCCCGATGCTCGCCTCATCATCCTCTTCGCGAATGAACCGCTTGCACACGCTCGAGGCCGTTTTGGCGATAAACGGCTTATATTGTTGAATCAATTCGTTGCGCAGCGCTTCATTCCCTTGTTGGATTTCCGCAACCGTCTGTTCAAGCGTCCTCTCTCTCTTTTTTAATAATGTACCAAACATCGATTTCACCCCGCTTATACAAGACGGACTGACGCTTTTTCTTTACACTATTCGTACATGGTAAGGGAAATATGGCCGTCATTCAAGAAAAAAATCATTCCAGGCAAGGAACGTCGACCGAACAAAAAGAGGCTTTCCCGACCCCTCGTTCAGGAAAGCCTCTTCTTTTTCCATTGGCCAATCAGCCGACTTTCTCTTCACTTTCGGCCGTTTGATTGAGTGCGCTATGCTTCCGGCCGTAAACAAAGTAAATCACCAAGCCGATAAGCAGCCACGAAATAAAACCGATCCATGTCGTCGCTGGGAGCTGAAGGACTAAGTAGCCGCAGAACAAAACCGCTAAAATCGGAACGACCGGAACGAACGGGACGCGAAACGCCCGCTTTAAGTTGGGCTGTGTTTTGCGCAGTACTAAAACGCCCACTGATACGGTAATAAAAGCAAAAAGTGTGCCAATGTTTGTCAGTTCCGCCAGTTTGTTCAGCGGGATGATGCCCGCGAATACCGCAACAACCGTGCCGGTTAGCCACGTGTTTACGTATGGCACCTGGCGGGTCGGGCTAATGCGGGCGAACACTTTCGGCAGTAAACCGTCGCGACTGATGGCATAAAAGAGACGCGTTTGCCCATAAAGCATGACAAGTAACACTGTCGTAATACCGGCAATCGCTCCAAGTGAAATAAAGCCGGCGACCCAGTCTTGATTGATATAGGTTAACGCGAACGCTACCGGATTTTTTACGTTCAGCTGCTCGTACGGAACAATGCCCGTCAATACGAGCGAGACCGCGACATACAATAATGTACAAACAAGCAGCGACACAATGATGCCGATTGGCATATTGCGCTGCGGGTTTCGCACTTCTTCCGCCGCGGTCGACACCGCATCAAATCCAATGTAAGCGAAAAACACGGTCGCGGCGCCGGCCGCTACGCCCGCAAACCCGAAAGGCATAAACGGCGTCCAGTTTTCCGGCTTGACATACCAAACGCCAACTGCCAAGAAAAGCAAGATGACTGCCACTTTAATAAAGACAACGATCGCATTGAAACGGGCTGATTTTTTCGCCCCCATGTTCAACAAAAAGGTAATGAACAAAATGATGAGAATGGCCGGTAAATCGATAAACGTTCCTTTCTCCGGGTTGTACGCACTCGTGAGCGCCTTTGGCAGCTCAATACCAAAGCCGGCAAGCAGCCCTTGAAAATAGCCGGACCAGCCGGCGGCCACCGCTGATGAGGCAACCCCATACTCTAAAATCAAGTCCCAACCTAAAATCCAGGCAAACAGTTCGCCGAACGTTGCATAGCTATATGTGTACGCGCTCCCCGACACCGGCACGGTTGAGGCGAACTCCGCGTAGCAAAGCGCGGCGAATGCGCACGCCAATGCAGATAAAATAAACGATAGAACGAGCGCCGGACCGGCGTGCTCCGCCGCCGCCACCCCGGTCAGAACAAAAATGCCTGTCCCGATGATGGCGCCGATGCCGAGCATCGTTAAGTCGAATGCGCCTAATTCTTTTCGCAGTGAGGCTCCTTTCGCCCCCGATTCGTTTAAAAGTGCTTGAATCGGTTTTTTACGAAACAAATTCATCGAATGTCTCCCCTTGTTGTTTTTTGTAGAAAAATGTCGAATTTACTCGGCAGACACAGTTAGCATTCTACATGATCCTTGTTTTTTTGTAAAGTGCGAAAATAAGAAAAACAGAAAAATTTTTTGGTTTATATAATAAAGAAAAAATTGTTCCTAATAATAATAAAAAAATCAATTTACAAATTTTTCAGATAAATATATAATGAATGTGTGACAAATTTGTGACAAGAAAGGAGGGCCCGCGCTGCTACTGTCTCGCACGTTCTGCCAACTCATTTGAAAACGCTTTAGCAAAGATAAGGAGGGATTCATATGGCAGTGAAAAAACAATCCCTTGCCGAACAGGCAGGTATCGATTATGAAGCGGTCGCCCAATCCGCTTCGTTCCGCGAACTTATTCAGGCGAAGAAACGCTTCATCATCCCGGCGACCATCTTTTTCTTTGTCTTTTACTTCGCTCTCCCGGTATTAACGTCGTATTCAAAGGCGCTCAATGCTCCGGCTGTCGGGCCGGTCACTTGGGCGTGGCTGTTTGCATTTGCGCAATTTATCATGACATGGGCCTTATGCATTCTTTATTCGAAACGCGCAGCACGATTTGATGAAATCGTCGAGCAAGTGAAGCAGGAAGAAACGGGAGGAGGAAACGCGTAATGAACGGATTGGCCTTTTTCCTCTTCCTCATCATTGTCGCCCTGACGCTTGTCATTACGTACTACGCCTCGAAACGGACGAAAACAACAAGCGAATTTTACACCGCGGACAGCAGCTTAACCGGCTGGCAAAACGGTCTTGCCATCGCCGGCGACTATATGTCGGCCGCCTCGTTTCTCGGCATTGCCGGCATGATTGCCTTAGCTGGATTTGACGGCTTCTTTTACAGCATCGGGTTCCTTGTCGCCTACCTCGTCGTTTTGTACATCGTCGCCGAGCCGCTCCGCAACCTTGGCAAGTATACGATGGCCGATATGATCGCCGCCCGGTTTGATGATAAAAAAGTGCGCGGCGTCGCCGCCTTGAACACGATCGCCATCTCCATTTTCTACATGATCGCCCAGCTTGTCGGCGCCGGCGGTCTCATTAAACTTCTGCTTGGGCTTGACTACATTTATTCCGTCTTGATCGTCGGCATTTTAATGACCGTGTATGTCGTGTTCGGCGGCATGACAGCCACCAGTTGGGTACAAATCGTCAAAGCGGTCTTGTTGATGGTCGGTACGTTTATCATTTCCATTATCGTCTTTGCCAAATTCGATTTCAGCGTCGCTAAAATGTTCCATGAAATGAAAACGGCCACACCGCTTGGCGAAGCGTATCTCAATCCAGGCAACAAGTTTAAAAATCCGCTTGACACCATTTCGCTAAATTTGGCGCTTGTGTTGGGGACGGCCGGGTTGCCGCACATTTTAATCCGTTTCTTCACCGTCAAAGACGCGCCGACCGCACGCAAATCGGTCGTGTACGCGACATGGATCATCGGAATTTTCTATGTTTTAACAATCTTCTTAGGATTTGGCGCCGCCGCATTTGTTGGTTATGATAACATCACCGCCGCCGATCCTGCCGGCAATATGGCCGCGCCGCTGTTGGCAGAGGCCCTCGGTGGAGATTTCCTATTTGCGTTCGTCTCTGCTGTCGCGTTTGCGACGATTTTGGCCGTCGTTGCCGGGCTTGTTTTGTCAGCCGCTTCGGCGTTTGCCCATGACTTTTACAGCCACATCATCCGGCGCGGCCAGGCGACCGAAAAAGAACAAATGCTCGCCGCCCGCTGGGCATCGGTTGGCGTCTCAGTATTGTCAATTTTATTAGCGCTGTTTGCGCAAAAAATGAACGTCGCCTTCCTTGTGTCACTCGCATTTGCCGTTGCCGCAAGCGCCAACTTGCCGACGATCGTTTTTACAATCTTCTGGCGCCGCTTTAATACGACAGGGGCGATTACGGGGATGCTCGTCGGCTTGATCAGCGCCTTGGTGCTCGTCTTCTTCAGCCCGAACGTCTGGTCTCCAGAGCCGGGTGCCGCCATTTTTGTCGGCGAACCGCTCTTTAAACTCGCCAACCCGGGCATTATCTCGATCCCGCTCGGCTTTATCGGCGCTATCGTCGGTACGCTCGTCTCGTCGAAAAAAGCGGACGAGAAAAAATACACCGAAATCGTCGTCAAAGCGAATACTGGGATTGGACGCGTGTAACGCAACGAAGAAAGGGCCGATCCAAAACGCGAATGCGTTTTGGATCAGCCCCAATTAGCATTATAACAGTTTGTATAGGTAATATTCATTTACAAATTCCCCGTTCACTCTTAACGATTGAACCCTCTCGCCTTCTAATACGAATCCCATCTTCCGATATAAGTTGAACGCCTTATCGTTCCCTTTCATGACCGTAAGTCCTAATCTCAAAATTCCAACTTCCTTTGCCCACTCAAACGCTTTGTTGAATAGTTTAGTGGCAATGCCCTGTCCTTGATAGTCTTCAAGAACTCCCAAAACAACATTGGCAGAATGTCGATTTCGTTTTACATCGCCTCCTATGACAGCAAGGAACCCGACAAGCTTGTTTTCCGTTTCAGCAACAAAGATCATTTTATTCGGTTCAAATAACATTCTTTCAATCGATTTACTTTGTTGTTCAACCGTTGTTTGCCGTTCGCCAGGCTCAAATAACATAAAACCAGATTCATCAATTTTTTTGCACAACTCCAAGAAATGTTCCGCATCGCGAACTTCAATCGGTCTTATCATCATTTTTTCTTTCTCCCTTTATCATCCTTTATGCCGTCGCCGTACGATGAAACACCTTCGCAAACTGCATATACCGCTCCACTTGGCGGCGGTCGACGTCATAGCCGATGCCCGGAGCGTCCGGCACACGGATCAAGCCGCCTTCCACCTCGACTTCCGGCGTGATAATATCCCGCTCCCAATAATGCGACGATGCCGCGGTGTCACCGGGGAGTGTGAAATTTTCCAACGTCGTAATGGCGATGTTGTGGGCGCGCCCGACGCCTGCTTCCAGCATGCCGCCGCACCAGACCGGCACGCCGCGTTCACCGCAAAGATCGTGGATTCGCCTCGCCTCCCGCAAGCCGCCGACACGCCCGATTTTGATATTGATGATGCGGCAGCTGCCAAGGTCAAGCGCCTTGCGCGCATCATCGTACGAGCGAATGCTTTCGTCAAGGCAAATTGGCGTCTGAAGAAGCGGCTGCAGCCGGGCATGATCGATGAGATCGTCGGCACCGAGCGGCTGCTCGATCATCATCAGACCAAAGTCATCAAGTGCTTTGAGCCGCTTGGCATCGGCGAGCGTATACGCCGAATTGGCATCCGCCATAAGCGGCACGTCAGGAAACGCGCGCCGCACGCTGCGAATGACGTCCACATCCCAACCCGGCTTGATCTTCACTTTGATCCGTCGATAGCCCTGCGCCACATACCGCTCAATGACCCGCAGCAAATCATCGACCGTCGGCTGAATGCCGATGCTGACGCCGACTTCAATGTCCTTTTTCGCCCCTCCGAGGGCTTGGCAAAGCGGAACGCCGAGCCGCTTCGCATACAAATCCCACACCGCCCCTTCGAGCGCCGCTTTCGCCATGTTGTTTTGGCGGATGGCAGAAAAGCGCTTTGCCAGCTCCTCCGGATGATGAATCGGCTCAGCCAGCGCAAGCGGCACAAGGAAATCCTCCAGCATATGCCAGTTCGTTTTCACCGTTTCCTCGCTATACCACGGAGCGGCAAACGCAACCGATTCGCCCCAGCCGGAAACGCCGTCGCGATCGACGACTTCCACTAAAATAAACTCTTTCGTTTGGAACGTGCCGAAGCTCGTCGTAAACGGCGCCTTCAGCTCCATTTGCAAATGGCGCAATATAATACGCTCGATCTCCATCATCTTTCCTTTCCCCCTTCCTGCTGCAATCGTTCCCCCCGCCGCCTCCATATGTAATGCAATACCGCTTCTCCCGGGCGGCGCCAAGCCCCCGCGGCCACCCATCCTTCCGCGAGCAGCCGCTGAAACAGCGCGCGTGTCGCCAGCCGCCACTCAAGCGCCAGCGCGGGATCCCGCTCTTTTAGCTGCGGAAAGTCAAGCGGAACAGCAGCCAACAACAACGGCGCCGCTGTTTCATCGATGTCTCTCGGCACCGGGCGCAACAGGCCGCCAACCGTTTCCTCCGCCTCAAGCACCGACACTCCTTGGAACTCAGCCTGGCTCCCATTCCACTCCGAAGCAGGACGCTCATCAAGCCGCCATTCGACGATAAGACGGTCCGATGGCAGCCGGCCGTTTAACGCATCATCCATCTCGCCGTAACAGTTTTCGATATATTCGACACCAACAGCTCCGAGCTTGGCTAAATTCAAGTAGCCGTTGCGGCTTTGCAGCGGATCGTACGTCCAGCGGATGACTCGATAGCCGCGCCGCCGCGCTTCTTCCGCCTGCTTCATTTTCAAGCGATAGCCGATCCCCCGGTCGCGAAACGAAGCATCAATCCCTATCATATGGGAACAAAGATACATTTCTCCATTTCGAAATCCAGGAAAACTGTAGACGAAACCGACCAGCTTCCCGTCCACATACGCGCCGATCACAACGCCGCCGTTTTTTGCCACGGTCAACGTTTGATGAAGAGGGATCGGTGCTGTTCCCCAAACGTCTGCCTCCAACTCAGCCATTTCGTTCAACTGTTCGATTGTCTCAATGATTTGCAGCGACAGAGGCATGCTCTTTCTCTCCTTGCGGCGAAACTTTCGCAAACGTGTTCATCACAACCCGCGCCAAAATCTCCACGCCGGAAAGCAAATCATCGCGCCGAAACGTCATGCGCGGGTGATGGAGCCCCGGACGCAAATCGCAGCCTAACCCGAGCATCGTCGTCTTCAGCTCCGGTTTTTTAAAAGAATAAAAGTGAAAATCTTCCCCTCCCGGCGTCACGACCGGCGGCACGCATTTGTCAGCCCCCAAAACGGCGATGATCGCTTCTTCCATCAGCTGCTGCGCCTCATAGTCCGGACTGGCGGCGACGATGCGAGTTCGCTCGGTCAGCTCAATATCGGCCCCATAAATCGCTGCAACCCCGTTTACAACATGGCGCAACCCTTCAACAAGCCGCTCCATCGCCCCGTTCGTCTGCGCCCGTAAATCGAGGGCAAACTCAGCATAATCGGGAATAGTGTTTGCATCTTTTTCACCGGCATGAAACTTCGTCATCTTGATCGATGCCGGCACTTGCGGATCGGTATGGATTTTGCCGAGCTCTTGCACAATCGCGCTGCCGACTTCAATGACGTTGACACCTAAATGCGGCCGCGCCGCATGCGCCGCCATACCGCGAATCCGCCCTTCAATGCATTGTGCCGCCCCATGAATGATCGCCGGCGCTGCATACCCGCTCTCGACTTCTTGAATCGGGCGCAAATGAACCCCATACAAAAACGTCAGGCCATCGGCCGCTCCTTTTTCGATCATCTTCAGCGCACCCGTGCCTTTTTCCTCAGCCGGTTGGAACAAAAACCGCAGCGTCCCCGGCGGCTCATAGCCAATGCGGCGAAGCAGCTTCGCCACCCCGAGCACGATCGTCATATGGGCGTCGTGCCCACATGAGTGGTTCGGCTGCCAAACGCCGTCCACTTCTTGCCAAAGAGCATCCATATCACTGCGCACCCCGACTGCCAACGGCCCGTTGCCGATCTCCGCCACTACGCCCGGACAATCGGCAAACGTCCGCACCCGGTATCCTTCACGCTCGAGCTCCTGGCGAAGAAAATCGGTCGTCCGCCATTCTTCCCAGCTGATTTCTGGATGGCGATGAAGATGATCAAAAATGTCCCATAATTCTGCTTTTATCTGCCCAATCGTTTCTTTCATTCCGCTCTCCCCCGCTGTTTCAAAAATGTAATTATATTCATTATAATATTCAAACAAATAAATGCAACGATAGGCAGATGAATAGAAAAAACAACCAATCCGCGGTCAATGTCGGCGCTTCGCCAGTTGGTTGACAACCTCGGAAAAAATGAGTCCCATCGCAATCGCCCCAGAGATCATAAACGCTTTTGCCGCCAACGGAATCGCAGCGTCATAATCATTCATCGCGACATAGCGCATCGCTTCGAACGCGGTCAAGCCCGGCACAAGTGGAAGGATGCCGGGCACGATGAAAATGGTGGCGGGCGCCCGATAGCGCCGGGCGAACGCATTGCTTAAAAGAGCGATGAAAAAAGCCGCCATAAATGTCGCGGTGACACCGTCCGTCCCTGACCGCGAAACAAACGTATACACAACCCAACCGCTCATTCCGACAAACCCGCTGTGCGGCAACAGGCGCGGCGGAATATTAAAGATGATGCCAAACAGCGCCGATGCTACAAAGCTAAACAGAAGCTGCATTGCGATCATGTCTCTGTACTCCCTGCCTCACCGAATCGATAAAATAAAAGCGATGCCGGTGCCAATCGCAAACGCCGTCAAAAACGCCTCGGCGCCGCGCGACAAACCGGCGATGAGATGGCCGGCCATTAAATCACGCACCGCGTTCGTAATGGCGAGCCCCGGTACGAGCGGCAGCACAGAACCGATGATCATTTTTCCGACGTCCCCGCCAAACCCAGCCTGCCCCATTAACAATACAAGTCCCCCGGCAACAAAAGACGCAAAAAATTCCGCGAAAAACCGGATTTTTACGAACCGGTGCACCATTTCAAAACACCAAAACGCCGCTCCTCCGGAAAAAAGTGATGGAAAAAAGTGAACTACCCCTCCAATTAATGATGCAAAACAAGCGCTCGCTAACGCGGCGGCGGCGGTTTGCTGCCAAAGGGGGTAACTCGGCCGCGCGCGTCTGATGTCCTCGAGCTCCGTACGCGCTTCCGCAAGCGTCAACTCGCCGCGGCTGATGCGCCGCGAAATATCATTGACCGCCGCCACTTTCGCCAAATTAGTCGAGCGTTCGGAAATGCGGATCAATCTTGTTGAGTCCGTTCCTTCAATTGAAAAAATGATGGCCGTCGGCGTGACATAACCATGAGAGCGCGACATGCCAAACGAGGCGGCGATGCGCATCATTGTATCTTCCACTCGATACGTTTCTCCGCCGCTTTCGAGCATCAACTTTCCCGCCAACAAACAAACGTCCACAATTTCGTCGACCTGCCCCGTCATGATTGATTTGCTCCTTTCGTTTTCATCCGCCATGGCATTGGCCGCTCCCTTTTCCTCTGCCAGGCGCTCACTGCAAAAACAAACTCCTACCAAATCGATTGGCAGGAGGCCTCCTCGGATGTCGTCTTTGTCAAACTTGTTTCCATTATAACAAACAGGCGGTTGACTGCCAAACCGTGAAGAAAACCTCACCGTTTCCCTTTCTTTCCTATTTTTCTGTTTCTTTCTCCTTATTTTTCGCTCCCACAGTCGAAAAAAAGCATGCCGACGGCGAAATCGTTATAACGAAAGTCAAAGCAAAAGGAGGAACAATCATGATGAACAAGCGATTCTCACTCCCCCGCGTGTTGTCGACGGGCGCACTCGCTGCAGCTGTTGCGCTCGCTCCTTACAGCCCGGCGGCGTTCGCCAGCACGGGGGCCGAAGGACAAACAAACGGCAGCACGGCGGCCGAAACAGGCGCCAGCGTCAACAATGACGCCCCGGCAGTGTTGCCCGGTGACTTTTTCTACTTTTTCAAAACGATGATGGAGAAAATTGAACTTGCCCTCACATTTGACGATGCTGAAAAAGCGAAACGGCTGGCTGAGTTCGCTGAGGAACGGCTGGCTGAGGCGAAGGCGCTGCTTGACCAAGGAGACACTGAACAGGCGAAAGAAGTGCTCGCCAACGCTCTTAAACAACAAGAGGCAGCTTGGGACGTTTATGAAGGAACTAAACAAACGGACGAACAAAACGGAGAAACAGCGGAAACCGATATTGAGACATTGCGCCAACAGTTGGAAGAAAAGTTTTCCCAAAACATCACGGCCTTGCAAGCGGCGCTCGAACGGGTGAAAAATCCGCGGGCGAAGGAAGTGCTCGCCCGCAATATTGAAAAAGCGAAGCAAAAACTCGAAGCCAAAATAGAGAAGCGGTTGGCGAACCAAACAGAGCAAAGCAGCCAAGTAGAGGAAACAGATGACGAACCGACGGCACCAACCGATGAAACAGAAGAAGCGAAAAACGAAAGCGCGCCATCCGCTCCTGAATCGGCCGAAATAGAAAAACCAGCCGCTGCACCGGCGGAAGACGATACAGCGGTTCAACTAGATGAACAAGCGGACACCGCCATCAAAGCGGAAACAAAATCATCCCTCACGCCTTCCGGAAAAACGGAAACAAAGGTCAGCACTCGGCAAACGACAGCCGCCGACGCCAAAGGGAATGGCCGGGAACATCAAGCAGTGACGGCTGGAAATAAACAAGCAGCGGTTCGCGCCTCTGTCTCTGTTTCACAACCACCGAAACAAACAGCCAAACCGCAAACAAAACACGATCATTCGCCGGCCCACGGAAAACAAAACAAGGAAGAAAAGAATGGAAAATAAGTTCACTGCAATGGCTGTTTCCGAAACACGTCGGAAACAGCTTCTTCTTTTGGCTAGGCGGTGCGGCCGTTCTTTTTTCCCGCTTCCGAAATGCCTCTGCGGCTTCCTTGATCGCGCCTGATTTGCTTTTGAACGCCCTCCCATCTACGTTCACGCTGGGAAATGGAAATCTTCCCGGTTCGAGAGGATCTTTGAGATGCGGACACCCCACAAAGGCAGAGAGTCGTGATCCCTCTTTTCCATTCCCTCTTCCTTCTCATGGCCGCTTTCTCTTTTCACATACGCCTAATCATTCATCGGGTTCTGCGCCAATGACTCGCATCCCTTTAGCCTCAATCCAAGCCGACACTTCCCCTTCTCCTGCATCCTCCCCATCGGCGTGAAGCGGAACAGGAGCTGCCGGGCGGATGCACACGTTCCGCCCGGCGAACACGCAAATTTCTTTCATTCGCACATGTCCGCCCCAAAATACGGACAAAAACAGCGCAAGAATTTTCCAACGCGACATTCTCCCGACAACCGTGATGTGAAGAAGGCCATCGTCCGCCCGCGCTGACGGGGCGATGCGCATCCCGCCGCCGTAGTATGGATGGTTGGACACAGTCGCCATCCAAGCTTGTTGAAATGAATAGTTTTTCCCATCAATGCAAATGTCAAGGTCGACCGGTTGATAGCGGAATAGCTCTTTCACTAAATAAAACGCGTAAATAAGCGAGCCAAGCCTAAAGCGATTGAACCGCCCTTTCCATGCCGAACGGTTGGCCGCGCGGGCGATATGGGCGTCAAAACCGCAGCCGACGCTGTTGGCAAACGCGCCGTCCGGCACGGCGCTGCTGGCAAACCGACCGAGGTCAAAAGACAAAACTCCACCGGAACGAGCGCCATCGATCAGCTGCCGGAGCGCCCGTTTCGATGCTCGGGCAAGATGGAAACCTCGGATAAAATCGTTTCCCGTTCCGGCGGGAATGCAGCTAATCGCAACGTGCGTTAGCGAACCCGCCCCGTTCACGATTTCATGCACCGTCCCGTCGCCCCCGACCGCCGCGATCGCGATCGGCTCAACGCTTTCCTCGCCGAGCCGGCGGGCGATTTCTTTTCCCTCTCCTTTTCGGGTCGTCCAATATGCCTGATAGGCGATTCCTTCCTGATCGAGCAGAGGCTGCAGCTGCTCCCAAATAGACGCGGACCGGCCATTTTTGGCGGCTGGGTTGATGATGAAATAAAGATTCATCGTCCTCCTCCATTCATTGCCTCTTTTTTATCAGTTTGCTATATTTTTCATTTTTCCTTTCACGAGATAAAAAAATCCGAATCCGTTAATCGGATTCGGATCGGGAGTCATTCCTCACCGATAATTTTCACTTCCAGCTCTAAATCAACTCCGAACTTTTCCTTCACGGTTTTGCGCACCATATCGATCGTCGCGATGTAATCGGCAGCCGTCGCATTATTTTTGTTAATAATAAACCCGGCGTGCTTTGTCGACACTTCCGCACCGCCGAACCCTTTCCCTTGCAGGCCGCTGTCTTGAATGAGCTTGCCGGCAAAATAACCCGGCGGGCGCTTGAACACACTCCCGACCGACGGATACTCAAGCGGCTGCTTTGATTCGCGCTGAAACGTCAAATCATCCATTTTCGCCTTGATTTGTGCATAGTCGCCCGGCTGCAGGGAAAAGACGACTTCAAGCACAATATCGTGCGTCCGGCTAATCAAACTCGTTCGATATCCGAGTTCAAGCTCTTCATTTTTCAGTGTTTTCAACTCGCCGGCGAGCGTCGCCACTTTGACATGGTCAAGCACATCTTTCACTTCCCCGCCGTATGCCCCGGCATTCATCATAATCGCCCCGCCGACCGACCCCGGAATGCCGCAGGCAAACTCCAATCCGGTGAGGTGTTGTTCGAGCGCGAACCGCGACACCGCTTTAATGTCGGCTCCGCTTTGTGCCATCACGTTGTTCCCTTCGCGCCAAATGCGGTTGAGATGCTTCAGCTGCATGACAATGCCGCGCAGCCCACCGTCACGGATGATGACGTTCGAACCGTTGCCAAGAAGGGTAAACGGCAGCCCGTACTCCTCTTTCAATCGCAAGACGGCGACAACTTGCTCGTATGTTTCCGGCCAGACGAGAAAATCGGCCTTGCCGCCGATCCGCACTAATGTATGGTTTTTCATCGGCTCATCGCGAAGAACATTTTCTTTTCCGCAAATCGCTACGAGTCTTTGATAAATGTGTTCCGCACGTTTCATCGTTCTGTCTCACCTTCTTCGCTCATTCCATGCCGCTTGGCGGCACTATTCCACACTGTTTCCATTATCGCCGGAATCGCGCCGCATATCAAGTGGGCAATGTTCCTTATTCTGTTTTATTCCGGACTGGGCGGAAAGGTGACTTTTTTGCCGGACGGAAAAAGCAATCTACAGGAAATGGAGCACCCTTCGCGTGCAGAAAAGTGGAGCGGTCTGTCAGAGTTCCACCTCTTGCCCCGCTCCAAGCTCTAAAGCTTTGTAATACACGCCGATCGCCACAGCCAAATCGTACCAAGCCGCCCCAACCGACTTAAACACGGTGATTTCCCGTTCATGTTGACGGCCGCTTTTCTCTCCGGTAACAAGCTCCCCGATTTCTGCATTGATCCGGGAAAACGACCATCTTCCGCTTTCAGCCGCCTGAATGAGTTCTCCTGCCTCATGTTTGACGCCCTCAAGTGTATCGACGACAATGCGATCCGCTTTGACAATAGTCTCCACATCCAACTCGCGCATATGTGGCAAGTACGAGCCAATGGCGCTAATGTGCATGCCTGGCCGCAACATTTGACCGGAAAACACCGGCTGTTCCGAGCGCGTGCTGCAAACCACGATGTCGGCCTGGCGAACGGCTTCGTCCGCCTCATCCACCACATATACCTTCCCTGTCCATTCCCGAACCAGTCGATGCAGTCCCGCCGCGAAGTCTTCCGCTTTTTTCCTCGTTCGGTTGTACAGAAATATACGTTCAATCGCTCTCACTGCCAATATGCCAACCACTTGTTCTTTGGCCATCGCCCCTGTTCCGATCACCGCTAGCCGCGACGCCGCCTGTGTCGCCAAATAATCAGCTGCAATGGCGGATAACGCCCCCGTGCGCAGTCTCGTCAAATACGTGGCATTACAAACCATCCGATGTTCCCCCGTTTTCGCATCCGTAAGCACCATGATCCCCTGGGTGGTCGATCTTCCTGCTGCAGGGTTATGGGGGAAAATGCTGACCACCTTCACCACTGCTGCCCCCTCCTCAGCGGATGGCATATACAAAATCGAAGCATCATGATTCGGAAATGGAAGCACCGTGCGATCAGGGGCGATCACTTTCCCTGCTTGTTTTTGTCGCAACATTTCTTTTACATCGGAAATGGCATCCTTCATCGTATACATGCGTTGAATTTCTTGTTCTGACAAAATAAGCATAATCCCCCTCCTTCAATACGCTGAAAAAACGGAACCGCGTTACGCGATTCCGTCTTGCTCATCAAGTTCTTCATGTTTGCGGTCGCGCACAGACCAGACCGCAACTAGCGAAATAAGCGAGACTAACACAATATATAAAGCCACCGGCACATAAGAGTTCCCATACGCCGCCAGCAATGCCGTAGCGATGAGCGGCGCCGTTCCTCCCGCTAGTGCGGCGCCGATTTGGTAGCCGAGCGAAATGCCGGTATATCGAACGTTGGACGGGAAAATTTCCGAAAACATTGTACCAAGCACAGCCGTAATCGGCGCCCAAATGATACCAAGGCCAATGACGGTCGCAATAATCAATAAGGCGACTGATTTTTGCTGCAAGAGCCAAAAATACGGAAACGCATAGATCATCATCCCAACAGTCCCGGCAATGTAAAGCGGCTTGCGGCCGTACCGGTCTGACCACTTGCCCATCAGCGGAATCAGAACCGTCGTCACCGCAGTCGCTATGGTGACAGCGTTTAAGGCAGCTGTTTTTGAAAAGCCTAAATTCGTTGTCGCGTACGAGACGATAAACGTTCCAAAAATGTAAAATGGGGCCGTTTCCACGACTTTGCCGCCAACGGCGATCAACACTTCTCTCCACTGAGAGCGGAGCGTCTCCATAAGCGGCACTTTCGCCACCCGTCCGGTTTCTTGCACTTTCTTAAACGAAGGAGTCTCATCAATGCCATGGCGCACCCAAAGCCCGAAAACGACGAGCAGAGCGCTTAACAAGAACGGAATGCGCCATCCCCACACCATAAACGTCTCATCCGGCATGAGCGTCATAAGCGACATCACAAACGTTCCAAGAAGCAGTCCGATCGTCACGCCCATTTGCGGAATGCTGCCGAACAGCCCGCGGTCTGGCTCAGTTGTCTCCATATTTGAAACACCATTCCATTCGCTGCTGTACTACATCGTCTACGCGCGATCTGAATGAATAAGGGCAAATAAAGTTTACAATCCTATTGATACGGAAAAAATGGTAACAATGATTTTATGGGAGGGAGTCCATTGCACGACACGTTAGCAGAAGTCAGCGCCATTCTTGGCCGGTCGAAGGAAGCGCTCAGTCAGTTTCAAGCGATTTTAGAGCCGACGATTGAACAGGCGGCTGACGATCATGAACGGCTGTACTGGCATCATATTTACGAAGAAGAGGAGCACCGATTTGACCGTTTGGCCGCCTTGCTTCCAAAGCTTGAGGAAGCGCTCGCTGATGAGGCATTTCTATCACGGGAAAACGGCGACTTCTTGCGGCTGCTGCAAGACATCAGCCTGGAAAAATTCGGCTTGCACAACTTTTTGGAACATCTCGATTTATCGTTGTTTCATTATAAAGGGACGGAACATGAACCGGCGATTGCGGCGCTGCGTGACATGACTGCCGCCGATTATCAACAGATGAAAAGCGCCCTCGAAACGCTAAATGGCACGTTGGATGTGACAGTTTCCTTCGCCGCCGCAACACCGACGGATGAAAAAGAAGAGCAAAAAGAGTATTTGAAGCTAGCACAATACGCCGCTCCGCCCGCCGCATCGGCACCTGCACGCCCATCGGTCGGGACGCGGCGGCAGCTGACAGTCGGCAGCTTAAAGAACCAATAAGAAAGGAGAGAAAATATGGACAAAACAAAGCTATACCCAGAAGCCCCGCTCACAGAGAGCCAATGGGGCGCACTTGACGAAATGGTCATTGAAACGGCGCGACGCCAACTCGTCGGCCGCCGGTTTATCGATTTGTACGGCCCGCTTGGCGAAGGCGTCCAATCGGTCGCCAACGACATTTATACGAACCCGGAACACGGGGATATGAGCTTCCACGGCAGAGAGCTGAGCCTTTCCGAGCCGACGCGCCGTGTGCATGTAACGATTCCGCTTTTGTATAAAGACTTTATTTTATACTGGCGCGACATTGAGCAGGCAAAACAGCTCGGCAGCCCGATCGACTTTTCCGCCGCCGCCAATGCCGCCCAGCAATGCGCGCTGCTCGAGGACGATTTGATTTTCAACGGTTCGGCTGAATTTGATGTGCCGGGCATTATGAACGTGAAAGGAAAAGTCGCCCACATTCGCAGCGACTGGATGAAATCCGGCAACGCCTTCACCGACGTGGTGGAAGCGCGCAACAAGCTGCTTCAGCTCGGCCATACCGGTCCGTACGCCCTCGTCTTGTCGCCGGAATTGTATGCGCTCATCCACCGCGTCCATGAAGGAACGCACGTCCTTGAAATCGAGCACATCCGCGAACTGATGACCGCCGGCATTTACCAAACGCCGGTCATCAAAGGCAAGCGCGGCGTCGTCATTGATGCCGGACGGCAAAATATCGACCTTGCCGTCGCCGTCGATGTGCAAACCGCCTTTTTGGATACGGAAAATATGAACTATTTGTTCCGTGTGTATGAATCGGTTGTGCCGCGCATCAAACGGCCGAGCGCCATCTGTACGCTCGAAGATCCAAACGAGTCAGCATGAATGGTGCGCAGCCTCCCTTGCCGTCGGACGGCAAGAACAGCAGAAAGCCATCGACCCTCACCGTAAAAACGATGCTCCCTTTCACGAAAACGCGCCCGACGACAAAGCAGGTCGCCGGGCGGTTTGTTGAGTTTCCCGTTAAGCGGTGCGGGCCACTTGGCCTTGAACGTTGGAAACGAGCAGCGACAATTCCGGGCTGAGCGCCTCAACGCCGATGTCATCGATAATCATTTTCGCTTCTCGCCAAAAATGAACGGTATAGCTGCCTTCATAAATGTCAAACAGCCGTTTTAAATAGCGCCGTTTTTCGTTAACCGCTTCGCGCTTATATGCGGCATTGTTCAGCTCGCGAATTTTTTTATGCTCAGGTGCGGAAATGATACTAATGTCATGAACGTTGACAACCATCCGCTCGCCTTGCTCGGTCACAAAGCCAACGGAGTAATATTGGGCGCCGAGCTGATCGATATGGACGATGCAGGCGTTTCGGTATTCTTCACCGGAGCGGAGACGGAGAAACGTTGCCTCGATGGCGCCGCCGACTTTTCGCTCATTGACTAGCATCGCTTTCATATCACGCAACCCATTCATCGGAGTGCCCATGGTGTCTCCCCCTTGTCTCGAATCAAGATGGCGTTTTCACAATCCCTTTTACTATTATCATAACAACAATTTATTTGGATGTAAATGAAATTCATTTTCAAACTTTAGATGCAATTTAAAGGAGAGATGAGAAAAAATGGAACGAACCTTCACCGTCGGATCGCTGAAGCCTGGCCCCCGGCCATCGACGCGCTCCGTTTCTACCATGCAACCAAAGCACGATGTGCCCTCCGCTGCACCATCAGCTGTCTTGCAAATCGAACAAAGCGGAAAAACGTTCACCGTGCAACGCACGTCTGGCGTTTCGCTCCTTGACGCCGCTCTCCGACAAGGCATTCCGCTTGACCATAAATGCAAAAAAGGAACGTGCGGCCGCTGCGCCGTCACCGTCCTAGCCGGCGTTCATTTTCTCACTCCGAAAACGCGGCGCGAGCGCGAAAAAACGAATCAGCCGGCCAGACGGCTCGCCTGCCAGGCGCAAATCAAATAAGCCGGCGGCCTCGCTTGCAACACGGCCGGCTTATTTTTTGATCTATGCAACCGTTCTCGTCCCTTTCTTCTCATTGCCTGCACGAGCATGCCATGGTATGATGATGAGAAATACAAAAAACGGAGGGGATGCCTATGAGATATGTCACCTTAACTGACGTCTTTGTCCATCCCATTGCGCAAAAATATTTGAAACGGTCCGGCCTCGCCCACGCCATCGCCGTGGCTTACCATGCCTACCGCCTCGCCCTCCACCACGGAGTCAATGCTGACTTGGCGACGAAAGCTGCTCTCCTTCACGATATCGGCCATTACACATGGTACAAAAACGGCCAGTGGGATTATGAACAATACAAACAAAATGACATTCATGCCATCAAAGGCGCCGAGCGGGCGCATAAACTGCTCATTCGCCTTGGCGAACATCCGCAAAATGCCAAGGAAATTGCTTTAGCGATTTTGTTGCACACGGATTCATACCTTCCGGATGGCGAGTGGAAACGAAAACCGCTGCAATCCATCGTCAAATGGGCCGATGAGGCTGACGAAGAACCCGGTGGCCGCCACCACTACCGAACGATCAGCGATGACCTTGCCTTCAAAAAAATTAGCCAACTCGATGAACTCGTTGACCGCCATCTTGGGAAAAAACGGCTTGACGACATCATTTAACATCTTTCCGAAAGAAGTCTCCCACTTTTGCCAAAACAGCTCACCTTCTAAACAGGTGAGCTGTCGACACGCCAGCGGCACTGGCCGACGCAAGCGATGGACCGTTTCTCCGTGTCAGCTGCTGCCTCTTTTAAGCGCAGCCCGCTCACTGCACCGACTATCGTTATGATTCGTGACAAGCTGCTTTTTTCTTTTTTACTCGTTTTTTCATAGAGGCGACCAAAAATCCGCCTTTAAACCGCCGCGGCTCGTACGAAATGATAAACGCCTTCGGCTCATGCTGTTCGATTAGCTCCAATAATTCTTCTTCCCGGTTCCGTTTCGTCAAAATATCAAGCCGATATCGTTGGCTGTCCCTTCCTTCTCCTGTATAAACGGTGACGCCATAGCCGCTTTCCCGCAGCAAGTGAATTAGCTCTTGGTTTTTTTGCTGCAAATTGACGGTTACACTCGTATAACCAATCGCCAACTTTTGTTCAATATATCCCCCAATAAAAAGCCCCGCGCCAAACCCGGCCGCATACACGATCATGACGACGTAGCTTTGTTCCCCGCTAAAGACGATCGATAACCCAAACACATAAATGAGTGCTTCCAAAAAGCCCATGAGCGCGGCCAACAGGCTCATATTTTTGACCATAAAAATCGTCCGGAGCGTTAAAATCGGCACGTACACTAGCTGCAATGCCAGCACTAAAACAATGTCTTTGAGCATGACATCCCCCTCAAATCGTAAAAAAATAGAACAAGCCAGATGCGCGTTTGCGCATCCAGCTTCATATACTTCCGCCTCCTCATCATATCAGCTGTCCTCGCCTGCTGTCTATGGGATAAATCTCCCTCTTGTTCTCTACATGTTTCGGTCACTATGACATTGCACCATTTCAACTGACCGCCAATAGATCGGACGGAGGTCCATCTGCGCTGACAACATGTTTTCCCGTATGTCCCCCACCTGATCGAGAAAATACAAAAAGATGCGGTTATGAGGGGCCAAAGCCGTTCCCTTCTTCAAATGGACAGGACAAAGAACTAGCTGTATACGAAAAAGTTCCATGGGCAACGTTTTGCCCTCCATACGGGCATGAAAATGACTCATCGGGGCGCATGCATTTTCACGGAAAATAACGCTCTTAGCCAAAAAGCGGCGAGGTCTTGGAGCAACCCTCCCATCCCCTGCCGCCAATGGGCCGCCTTTTTTACGCTTACCGCCCTCTTTTCCATAATTGTTCAATATGACGCCGCACTCGCTCGGTGTAATGCGTGCTTAAAAGAGATGTTCCTTCATCAAGGATAATGGAAGCGTACGATTCGTTCGGCGCGATTTCATCCAACTGTTTCTCGACGACAACGTACGTCAGGGCGGAAACAAGCTGCCCGTTGAACGACACATCAACGTATTCACGGCGGTACACGCCGGCTGGAACGCCCTCGCGCCAATCAAGATCCGTGACATAGCGCGCCGGAATTTTGTATAGCACGCCTTCGACCCGGTCGCCAGGAGAAGGAATGATATCTGCAACCCCTCCTTGCCGGCCGCGGGAATACCGGGTGAACGCCAACCGGTGATCGTCAAGCACCGCCCGGCCCATCACCTCAAAATGCGGGACAGTGCGGCGAAAATCGCGCTCGCTCATGCAAGAACCATACGCAAAGTACATCACTTCATCTTTGGAGTGGAGAAACGCCATCCAATCACCCCCAAAAACTTGTTCAGCGTGTTGCTCAAGCCACTCTTTTCGTTCTGCTGGGTAAACATATGTGTAACACGTGTACTTCTTGCCATCGGCACCTATGGCGGTCACGATGATTCGTTCATAATGATTAGCCTGCCCCGGACCGCAATACCCTTCAAGCTGGTCAAGTATGGCAAGCGCTGTTTCCGGATCGCCGAGTTCAAACACTTCACCGTGCACCGTCCCCCTTCCGTCCACCATCGCCGGATAGCCGTATGGCAAGTGAAACAGCATTCCGTTTACCGTTGCTTTGCGCGCGGACTGCACATGCTCGTTAATCAGCTGATGATTGCGCCCGCCTTGCCGGAGTGTTCCATATACAAATACGTTGATCATTTCCATGTTTATTCCTCCTCTATCCTTGAGATACATGTTTGTTTGACGGCCTTTCATTGATAGGCCGCTTGCGCCAAAACGGTTAAACGTCTCCCGGGCATGGCAGGCGGCCATTCCGCCCGGGAATCAGCACCGTCAACGGGTCGGCCAATTTCCTCTTTCTTCTGTCCGATTGGTCCATACATTCCAATAGCGATGATAGCAGGAAAGGCAAATTTCTACATCCATCTTGTATTGTTTCAGCACATCCAAATGACTGTTCAGCGAGGAATCGTCAAAAATGGTGAACGCCACTTTATAGTCGGTGTCTATCTGCCGGCAGAGCGCATGCAGTTCACGGAGGCTGTTCATGCCGATGTCCTTATACAATTGAAAACTCCTGCCTTCTTTCGCTTCAACGAATGGGCTTGCCTTTTCTTGGATGACAGGGTCATTGAGGACATAATACGCCGCCATCAGCAACCCGTCCTCGAGCATATGCTCAAGCGTCGGAATCCACACTTTTTTCTTGAACGGTTTCAGCTGTTTCGACGAGAAAAGATTTTCCGGGACTAAAATCCATGCCGGCACGCTGTTCTCCGATAAAAATAGATAATGGGTCGGGTTAATGCCTCCGTGGTACGGATGCCCCTTTCCAATCAACAATTGTGCCGTTAATGTCGCCATTGCGAACCCCTCCTTCGTTTCGACTGATTACAATGACATCATAAAAAAAACGGTCACCTGCATGGTGACCATTCCCGACAGCTGTCTTTCAAATGATATATTCATAATCATCCGAGGGGACAATAATACGGTAAGGAATCTCGCATTCCCAGCGATACCCCCTTCCCCTTACATTGACAATAATTTGATCCATCGGTTCGGAAAAACACGGTTTCAGTCGTTCCCTCAACTTATTGATCATTTTTTTCACAACATCGTCCCGTACGTCGCCTCCATCCCCCCACACTTCCGTCCGGATGGCATCGTGCTCTTTGACACTTGGCGCCGCCTTCAGCAAACATTGAAGCAATTTAGCGAGCCGATAGGGCAACCGAACCGAATCACAAGGGCCGTGCAAGACAGCGTCGCCTCTCCTCATATCCAAAATGACATATATGTTATCTTCCTCAGCCAGTCTGCAAGCTTCTCCGTACGTAATACAAGAATGTTTATTTTTTTCGATGAGCCGAAACGGAAAATCCTCTTCTTCCACGTCCGTTTTTTTCCACACATTCACTTGCAGACGGACGTTATCAATTTCCGTGCGGTACAAACGCTCACTGTCCCGTTCCTTCGCTTCCTCAAGCAGGCGAAGCGCCATTTCCGGGTCGCCAAGCTGGTTGTAGGCGATGGCGCTCGAACAGAGCGCACGAATATAATGATACGGTTCAAGACGTTTGCTTGTTGAGCGCAAAACGATCTGGAATCGGCGAATCGCCTCGCGCCAGCGCCCGTCATATAGCTCAAGATGCCCTAAATGGTAGCAGCAAACCGGATCGTCCGGCTCAACGCGGAGAGCTTGTTCAAACAATTTCCGGGCCTTTCGATAGTTTTCTTTCCTTAACTTGATATCGCGGCCATAATCGCGCAACATTTGCGCAAACCATATCTTGAACTTCGTATTTTTCGGCTCCAGCTGATTGAAACGTTGGAAAATCGCTTCCCCCCTCTTCAGCCATGCCTCGTCATTGTCGTTCTCCTCTTCCACAAGCCAACGATTCAATTCCTCGCGCAGCCGTTCGATTTCCTGATTTTTCTCCATTTCTCTCGTCCCCTTTCGCATGCAAAAGGCACCCTAGCCCACCGTCCGACAACAAGCCGCAACATCTCTTTTCCTTTTCTATTCCCCATTGTATAATCAAAACGGAAGAAGGGGAACAAGGATGGAATGCGACACGATCCCGAAAGAGGTTGTAGAGGCGTTGACGTTATTTTCCAACGACATCGCATCCAAATCATTTTCCGTTAAAAAGCCGCGTTGGTCGATGCCCACACGCGGCTTTCCCTTATAGCTCATCAAACCCATTATCCACTTGCACTTTCGTATATTGGCGCGGCTTCTGTTCAAAAAAGTCCGATTTGCCAAGATCGACTTCCTCGTATGCTTTAATCCAGCGGAGCGGGTTCGTCCGGTAGCCGTCAAACGGGCGGTCAAATCCGAGCTGGTGGGCGCGGACGTTGGCGTAAAACTTAATGTACGCTTCCAAATCAGCCAAGTCGATGCCATCGATGTCATTCCCAATGATTTCCCGAGCCCATTCGATTTCCAGCTCTGCCGCTTTCATAAACGTGTTCCGGACGAAATCGGCAAGCTCCGGCGTCCGATACTCTGGGTATTCGTTCAACACTTCCTTGAAAATTTTTGTAAACAAATCAACATGAATGTGCTCGTCACGGTTGATGTAATTGATCATCGTGCTCGTCGCCACCATTTTTTGCTGGCGCGCAAGGTTGTAGAAAAAGGCGAACCCCGAGTAGAAAAACAATCCTTCTAAAATAACGTCAAAGACGATCGACCCCAGCAAGTTCTCCACATTCGGCTCTTCCGCAAACGCCTTGTAGCCGTTCGTCACAAAATCGTTCCGCTTGCGCAGCGTCGGTTCGTTTCGCCAAAAGTCGAACACTTCATCTTGCTTTGCTTTCGGCACAAGGCTCGAGAGCACGTACGAATACGAATGGTTGTGAATGACTTCCTGCTGGGCAAGCATGATCATGAGTGCGTTGATGCTCGGGTCCGTAATGTAATCAGCGACACGTCCGGCGTAATCGGTTTGAATGCTGTCAAGCAGCGCCAACAGCCCGATGATTTTCAAAAACGCCTCCTGTTCGCGGGCGGTCAGCTGCGGAAACTGCTTCACATCTTGGGCCATATTGATTTCAAACGGTGTCCAAAAGTTGGCGAGCATTCGCTTATATTTCGCATACGCCCATGGGTAGGCGATATCGTCCCAGTTCAACACATTCGAGCAGCGGCCGTTGATAATGCCCGTCGAACGGTTCGGCGCCTCTGGATCCATAATCGGCCGTTTGACTAAGCTGATTGTCATGATCCATTCCTCCCTTTCAGCTAAGCTTCGGCGTGAATCTTTCCCCGGAATCGGCAACGTCCGGGGGAAGACCGTCAGCTCGCGCAAGAATCGCACTCGTCGATCGTCCCCGATGTCGAACGCACGTAATACGTCGTTTTCAGCCCCGACTTCCACGCCGTCAAATGCAAATCGAGCAGCTCTTTTGCCTTAATCGTGTTCACGACGTAGAAGTTAAAGGAGATGGCTTGGTCGATATGGCGCTGGCGGGCGGCGTTTTGCTTGATGCTCCAGCGCTGGTCGATATGGTAGGCCGATTTGTAATACCATGTCGTCTGTTCGTTTAAATCCGGCACCGTAACGGGAATCTTATAATCTTTCTTTTCCTCGGCGTACACTTTTAAGAAAATCGGGTCAATGCTCGCTGTACTGCCGGCGATGATCGACGTCGAGGCGTTCGGCGCCACCGCCATCACATAGCCGTTTCGCATCCCATAGCGGGCCACGTCTTGCTTCAGCCGATCCCAATCCAATTCACCGTGGCTTTCGTAGCCGCGCCGCTCAAAATAAGCGCCTGTCTGCCAATCCGATCCTGGAAACGCCGGGTAGCTCCCTTTCTCTTTGGCGAGCTCCATGCTCGCTTGAATCGCCAAATACGCGATCGTTTCATACAGCTCGTCGGCATAGCGGACCGCTTCGTCCGACTCCCAGCGAATTCCTTTTAACGCCAACAAATGATGCCAGCCAAAGGTTCCAAGCCCGACAGCGCGGTATTTTTGATTCGTCAGGCCGGCTTGCAGCACAGGGATATTGTTTAAATCAATGACATTATCGAGCATCCGCATTTGAATCGGGATCAGCCGCGCCAAAACGCCGTCGGTCACCGCCCGCGCCAAGTTGATCGACGATAAGTTGCAGACGACAAAATCGCCTGGGATTTTCTCAATGATGATCGTCCCGTCTTTCACATATTGCCGCTTCGTCACTGTCGGGCTTTGGTTTTGCGCGATTTCCGTGCAAAGGTTGCTGCAGTAGATCATGCCAAGATGGCGGTTCGGATTTTGCCGGTTCACTTCATCGCGGTAAAACATAAACGGCGTCCCCGACTCGAGCTGGCTGCGCATGATGCTTTTCATCACTTCGATCGCCGGCACTTTTTCTTTCGACAGCCTTGGTTCGTTGACGCATTGCCAATATTTCTCGCGGAAACTCCCGCGCCCTTTTTCCTCATCATAAAAGTCTTCCAAGCTAAACCCCATCACCTTCCGCACTTCATGCGGATCAAACAAGTACCAGTCGCCGCGCTGTTCGACTTGCTCCATGAACAAATCCGGGATGCAAACGCCGGTGAACAAATCATGCGTCCGCAGCCGTTCGTCGCCGTTGTTGAGCCGCGCATCGAGAAACGCAAAAATGTCTTTATGCCATACATCCAAATAGACGGAAATGGCCCCTTTGCGCTGCCCCAGCTGATCGACGCTCACCGCTGTATTGTTCAACTGCTTCATCCACGGGATGACGCCGGAAGAGACCCCTTTGAACCCTTTAATGTCGCTGCCGCGCGAACGGATTTTGCCTAAATAGACGCCGATGCCGCCGCCCGATTTCGACAAATTGGCGATGTCGGTGTTGCTGTCATAAATTCCTTGCAAGCTGTCATCGACCGTATCGACAAAGCAGCTTGAGAGCTGGCCGTACGACTTCCCAGCGTTGGCAAGCGTCGGCGTCGCCACGGTCATGTATAAGTTGCTTAACGCCCAATACGCTTCCTTCACGAGCGCAAGCCGCTGCTTTTGCGGTTCATTCGCCATGAGCGTCATGGCAATGACCAAAAACCGCTCCTGCGGCAATTCATACAACCGCCGCTCATAATCGCGCGCCAAATACCGGTCCGCGAGCGTGCGCAGCCCAATGTACGTAAACAGCTTGTCCTTCTCCGGATCAAGAAACGCACCGATGGCGTCGACTTCTTCTTTCGTATAACGTTCAAGCAAGAACGGACTGTACACCCCTTGTTCCGTTAGCGCAACAAGCAGCGAGTAGAAATCGCCATACCGCTCGCGTTCATCGTACCCGCGCTGCCGCGCCGCTTCACGGTACAATTGCCGCAAATACAGCCGGGCGCACACAAACGTCCAGTCCGGCTCCTCTTCATCAATGTAAGAAAGTCCTTCCAAAATAGCCGTTTGGTGCAGCTGTTCTACCGTGACGGACTCCTTTCGGCTAAGAAGCTGCCAAACACGCTCGACGTATTCATCAAGCGACAGACGGCCGAATCCAGCCGCGGCTTGCTCAATCAGCGCCGCAAACTCTTCACGTGAAAACGAAACCGACTTCCCTTGATCATCGAGGATGACCGTTTTCGTCAATGTGGTCATTCGTTTCTTCTCTCCTTCCATAAAAAAATCCGCTCGGGCAGGCGAGCGGATGAAACGACAGACGAAAAAAGGCAGACGAACCCCTTGTTCTTTTCCCCTATCGTTTCATCTTCTCACACCCCGAAGAACATGAAACGTTCCAAGCAAGGCAGGTCTCCTGACTCGTGCATCGTCCTACTTTGGGGCCTTCCCAGCGGCGCGCCGAACAGCTCTTGCCGCCAGTGGCCATCCCATTTCGTCCGCACATACAGTTGCGGGGGCAGTTCCGGATTCGCACCGGATTCCCTATTAAGTCCGAATGGACACCATTGCTTGGCAAAACGATATGTAGTTGTACAATAAGGCTTCGAAAACAAGATCTAGTAGTTTAGCATCTTGATGGAACAAGCATATACCAAAACCGGAAAAATTGCAAGGGGAGCGGAATGGGATTTTCTCTTTCTTCACAAACCATGCTCTCTTCATCGAAAAATAGCAAGAAGGTGTCCCAAAAGGAGCATTCCCGTTAGGAGCTTTTCCGGGGACTTGATCAAAAAAAGCCCTCTTGGTATGATGCAGGGGTGTCAAACAATACCTACCATCATGCCAAGGAGGACTTCAGATGAATTGTACACAA
>NZ_JBQPTH010000049.1:0-1578 GCF_052220245.1 Geobacillus sp. BK01 | reverse complement strand
TGTTAAAGCCGATGATAAAATCCCCAATATAGCCGGAATAAAATTCCCCACTTACAATAGAACCATAGTGTCAATGAGAGGAGCTATGGTTCATGATTACGAGAGGGGAATTTTTCATGATCAAAGAGATGTATGAAAGGGGAATGAGTATTTCCGATATTGCGAGGGAATTGGGGATCGATCGGAAAACCGTCCGAAAATATATTCACTCCCCCAATCCTCCTTCCAAATCCAAGCGAAAACCAAGAAAAAGCAAGTTAGATCCATTTAAGCCGTATCTTCAAAAACGAATGTTAGAAGATGGGGTGTTTAATAGCGAAAAGTTGTTTTTTGAAATTCGACAACAGGGCTATACGGGAGGAAAGACGATTTTAAAGGACTATATGCAGCCTTTCCGAGAGACGGCGAAAAAGAAATACACGGTTCGCTATGAAACGCTTCCTGGCGAACAAATGCAAGTCGATTGGAAAGAAGTTGGGGAGGTCGTGATCCAAGGAAGAAAAGTCAAGTTATCGCTATTTGTAGCCACGCTAGGCTATTCGCGGATGAAATACGCGGTATTTACGACCAGCCAGGATCAGGAACACTTAATGGAATGCCTGATTCAGAGTTTCAAGTACTTTGGTGGGGTTCCGAAGAAGGTGTTATTTGACAATATGAAGACCGTTACAGATGGGCGAGAACAAGGAGTGGTGAAATGGAATCAACGATTTTCCGAATTTGCGAGTTACTACGGATTTATTCCAAAAGTATGCCGGCCCTACCGGGCCCAGACAAAGGGGAAAGTCGAACGAGCCATTCAGTATATTATGGATCACTTCTATGTAGGAACATCGTTTGAAAGTATCGAAGAATTGAATTCCCTTTTGCATCGTTGGCTCGATCAAGTGGCGAATCGGAAGCCAAACGCCACTACCGGCATTCCTCCGCAAGAGCGTTGGGCAGAGGAACAGTTGAAACCTCTCCAGCTGAACGATTACGATACGAGCTATCTTTCCTATCGGAAAGTGCATTGGGATGGCAGTTTCTCCTACAAAGGGGAACAATGGCTCTTATCGGCGGAGTATGCGGGCAAAGAAATTCTGGTAAAGGAGCGATTGAATGGGGATATTCGGTTGTACTATCGAGGGGAGGAGATTTCTTACTTGAACCAACATAAAAAAGTAATTACATTCGCCGAAAAAATAAAAAAGAAACAGACGGAAATGGCGACCACCATTTCGCCTGTTTCGGTGGAAGTGGATACTCGTCCATTGTCCGTTTATGACGCATTCCTGCGAGGGGAAAGCTCATGAAAGAACGAATACACGAGTATTGCCACCAACTCCATTTGCCTGTCATGGCGGAGCGATGGTCCGCCATGGCAGAATACGCCTCTACTCATAATATATCATATTCAGAGTTTTTATTCCGCTTATTAGAGGCAGAAATCGTCGAAAAACAGGCACGATCGATCCAAACGCTCATCAAGCTGTCCAAACTGCCGTATCGCAAGACGATCGATACGTTTGATTTTACCGCGCAGCCTTCGGTGGATGAGCGCCGGATTCGAGAACTGCTTACGTTGTCCTTTATTGA
>NZ_JBQPTH010000048.1:0-1724 GCF_052220245.1 Geobacillus sp. BK01 | reverse complement strand
ACGGGGACAAAAAAGAGGGCATAGGAAAGCCGCCCTTGCCATGACCGAATTTTACCTTTGGCGGTGTTCGGTTGGTCAAGGGTTCGCTTCGCCGAATCCGGCAGGAGTTCTGTTCAACGGGCTCCGGCGGACAAAAAAGTCAGGCCGCCTCTTGTTGGAGAAATGCTTGGGCCATGGCGATCAGCTTCGTCCACCGGGCCGGCATATGCGGAAGATCCGCCAGTTCCGGGATGACAACCGGCACCCGGCCTTCGAGCGCGCTGTGTGGGCGCAGGAAGTTGAAATACGCCACAAACAGTGTGACAAAGGACACCGAGCCTTCTTCCGCACCAAACCCGTGAGTCGGTCGGTAGTTGCCTTTAAACGTCCGGTTGAATCGCTCGATGATTTGTTTGAGTGGACGGAATTCCTCGGACACTGGATCCTCATTGGTCAGCCCGATTACCTGGCGGACATCGAACAGGATCCCGTGCTGGGCAAAGAAGTGCTGCGCCAGCAGGTAAATGGGATTGCCGTCGACGACAAACGACAAGTCGTCCGGGATGGACGGCAGCTTTCGCAGGACGTCATCACAGGCCTGGATGGCCGAGAGCGTGTCCCGGTTTGGGGAGACGCGATACGACAGCACGATCTTTTTCACCGCATCGAACATGAAGAACAGATAATGCCAACGGCCTTTCACCCGAATATACGTCTCGTCCCCGCAGAACGAGCCGGACAGCTCATACGGGAACCGGTCGACAAAGGGCTTCATTAAGAGCGCGACGCTGTTGGCATAGTTGAGCACCGTCTGATGAGAGATCGACACGCCGTGAAGATCCTTCATGGCCGCTGCCGTCATGCGGGAAGACATGCCAAAGTTGACATGGTACGTCAACACCAGCCCCAGAATGTGCGGCGACGCAGCCAGCCGGGACAAATCGACCTTCGGCTTGACGGGCGATGATGGAGCCACCGGGAGAAAGTCAAACAAGAACTCTCGAAACAAATACCGCACCTTGAAGGCCTGTGGATCCTGTTTGAAACGTTGGCGCTCCTTGTTCGTCATCCGGCGAAGGTTGGCCTGGTAAAACGGGCAGTCGTTGTTCTTGCACTTGTAGATGTTGTATTCTTTGCGTTCCTTGATTTTCTCCAGCGTCTTTTTACAGTGCGGGCAACGAAAGACCGCTTGCTTGGTGAACCGGTTCTGGTGGTTGAACCGGCACTGGCACACTTTGCATTGGTATTGCCCGTTCCCGCCATTGTTGGCGTACAGATAGGATGATGGCGCTTGGCAGCGAGGGCAGGTCAAGGAATCCGGAACACGGTGTTTCGCCTTCGTCCGGCGCTGAATGGGCCGCAAAGGACGGCCGTGCTGCGCCTCGTAGTCCGCCAACAGCTTCCGGTAGTCAAGGGTTTCCGGTACATCGATGATCGGAAGGTCATCGACCTGGAGTTTCCGATAGGGTTTTTGGACGGGTTCGTCCAAGTCATCAAGATTCAAGGATTTTCCCACGATCACACCCATCAAATACACAATGATTTGATATTGGGTCTTGATTATTTCGAGCAAATAGGCTAATAATTGAGGTAACAAGCTTGTCACTCCTTCTTTGTTTTGGCTGTTGAGTGTGTGGTTACCTCAATGATGGCCCAAAACAATGGGGGTGGCAAGCTTTTTTTCTTCCGACCGTTGAAACTCAAGGGAAAACCGTGAGTGTGGAGGATAAACTTTTGACAATACC
>NZ_JBQPTH010000047.1:0-1977 GCF_052220245.1 Geobacillus sp. BK01 | reverse complement strand
CCGCAACGCTTCCTGAAATGGCGCCCCTTGATACGCCTCGGACGGGTCTGTTTCTTTCGCAAACGGCTCCCGCGAGAGGGAGTAAAACGATTTATACACCGTGTTCTCCCTCCTTCGCCGGAATCGCTGCAAACGGGGACCGATGGCGTTTTACATAGGCGTTGTCCTCCAAACGAACTCGAACGGCCTCCGCCACCTTCCTTCCATCTTCGTACACATAGACGCCCCGTTCATCATAGCGGAGTTCAATCGATTGCCCAATGAACTGGGGCGGCACTTCATACAGCTGCTTGTTCAAGGTGATCGTTCCATCGGCTTTGACCTTGTGGTGCTCCCGTTTCAGAAAAATCGCATCCAGCCAATCGATGTCTTCGATCCACACCACTCGTTCCACTTGGGACTGAAACACCTCATGCGGCGTTTTCCCTTCTAGCGAGGCGTGAGGCTTTCGATGATACTCTTCTTCAAGCCACTTCCAAAAACGCTCGTTCAGCTCTTCGAGCGACTTCGGGGGATCCAACTTCAGCAGCGGATAAAACCGCGTCCGTACGGTGCGGAAGAACCGTTCGATTTTCCCTTTGCTTTGCGGGTCATATGGCTGGGCGTGGATGAGCGTAATCCCCATCTCGGCGCACGCATACTGCAGCACCTCGGATCGATCAATTTTCCCGTTGTCCGAGTAAATGCGCTTCGGCTTCCCGCAACGAAGCACCGCTTCCTTCGTGACGATCCGCAGCCCGTCAAATTTCTCCGAGGGGAAAAAATTGGGCATACGGCACCAACCGCGAGCAGTCATCAATATACGCGATCAAAAACGTTTTCTGGGCTTTCCTATGGACGCGAATCGTGGGTCCATGAGATAAGTCCCCTTGCCAAAGCTCATTGATCTGGTCATACGTAAAGCGTTTTCGCTCCGGCATGGGCAAAATTTCTTTCCCGACAAGGTTGTGTTTTTTCAATAATCGGTATACAGTAAAGTAAGAGGTATGGTTTTCTGAGATTTCCCCCTGCTCGATTAGGTGTTCGTAGAACACCGTCACGGGCATGGTGGGATGTTCTTTTCTTAGGGCTAAGATATGATCCTCATCATCGGGCGACAGACGCCTTGAGTGGCCGCGGTCTGAACGGCGCTTTGGCTTTTAGGCGTCAAAGCCCCCTTTTTTGTATCGGGTGCACCAATCGAGGATCGTCTTGGCTGCGATTCGCTTATCGCCCTGGTGGGGAACATGGTGCACTCGCCCGCTCACCTCTTTCAGATACGTCTTCGGTTCCACCTGCCCATTCACCAACGGAGCGATTAGCCCGTACCGAAACAGGGCAATGTCGTGTCTCATCGACTCATCCATTCGAATCTCCTCCCGGTCTCACTTGGAATCAGGACCGTTCCGGTCCTCCTGCCCTTATCGTACCGAATTGCTTTTTCTCCGTCGATAGGAAAGGTTTGTGGAAACCTCAATTATTTCCGATTTAGGATATGTATGTAAAATCAGGATCCCATTTCATTCGCAAAAGGGTGTCGGAATCCGTCCTCCCACATCTCTCTGATGACCGAATAGAGACCGTGTTCCTCCAACGTCCGGATCCACCAAGAAGCCCGTTCCTTTTCTTTTTTCACGATAGGGCCTATGATCCTCCACCGCCTCGCAAAAAAGCTATGAAGGTTTGATAGGTTTCGGTAGAACCGTCGGACATAAAAGATGATGCCGTCCTTTGTCGGGAGGAACGGAGCCTGGTTCGTCCCCTCGGTCAATCCCAACTGCTCTTTCACAACTTGCCATACGGCGGACAACGTATACTGAAAATATGGGAGGAGAAAGGAAGGCAGCACACTCACCGTCTTCAAGCATTCCCGACAGCGATACCGGACAATCCAAATGCGATCATCACCATGTGGGGTCAATGCGTTTCGCTCATAGTAACCGTGGCGGTGCAACGGGCGCTTGGCCCGGCAATGCGGACACTGTGTCAGAAGAGGGA
>NZ_JBQPTH010000046.1:0-2199 GCF_052220245.1 Geobacillus sp. BK01 | reverse complement strand
GTGTAAATTATCATTTTATTTCAGCACAAAACGCCCATTTTTTGCACATTCTTTCAGAAAGCCCTCTCCCCTTTTCTGAAGGAATGTGCTAAATTTTTTGTGAATTGTTTCGGACAAAGATTTCCATTCGTTTCAATGAGGGGGAGGAAGTGTGATCCAGTTTCACGACTTTGGCATTGACATTCAAACGTATACGGATCGTGGGAAAGGGAACGATTTTCCCGACGTGAACCAATGCCCCCACTGTCCATCCCGCCGCCCCTTGCATCGTCACGGATACTACCAACGCTATGCGTTGACGGCAGAGGGGGAGTATCACCTTTGGATCGCACGATATCGCTGTCAAGAGTGCTGCAAAACGGTGAGTGTGCTGCCTTCTTTCCTCCTCCCGTATGTTCAATATACACGATCGGTTATTTGGCAAGCGGTCAAAGCATGGTTCGAAACGCCAAGGCAAGGAGCGAAGACCAAACAGGTTGTTTTTCCCACCAAGGAGGTCATCTTGTTTTATGTCCGACGATTTTTACGGAATCTCTCTCGCTTGCATCACGCGGCGGCGAGAAGGTGGGGGATCATCGGCCCTGTAGGGAACGCAAGAACAGAACGGGCGGTTTGGTGGATGCAGACCTTGGAGGGACGGGGGGTGGGCTCGATCATCCAAGACCTGTGGACAAACGAGAGGTGGCATCCGTTTGCGGATCAAATTACTTCCTGATTTTCTACTTAACACCAAAAATGGAGATGGTTGATGTTCCCACAAACCCTTCCTCTCGACGAATCTCGAGCCGTTTCGTAAGATAGGGGGTAGAGGGGACCGGGACGGTCCAACATCACAGGGAGACAGGGAGGAGATCCAGATGGATGAATCGATGAGACACGACATCGCGCTGTTTCGGTACGGGCTGATCGCTCCGTTGGTGAATGGCCAGGTGGAGCCCAAAGCGTATTTGAATGAGGTGGGCGGGCGAGTGCACTCGATTCCCCATCAAGGGGACAAACCCATTGCGGCGAAGACGATTCTGGATTGGTGCGCCCGATACAAAAAAGGGGGCTTCGACGCCTTGAAGCCGAAGCGCCGTTCGGACCGCGGCCGCTCCAGACGTCTGTCCCCCGATGATGAGGATCATATTCTAGCATTGAGGAAGGAACATCCCACCATGCCCGTGACCCTATTCTACGAACAACTCACCAAGCAGGGGGACATTCCCACCACCCTCTCATACTTTACTATATACCGATTGTTAAAAAAACACAACCTGGTGGGAAAAGAAATCTTGCCGATGCCAGAGCGAAAGCGTTTTGCGTATGACCAGATCAATGAGCTATGGCAAGGGGACTTATCCCATGGACCCACGATTCGCGTCCATGGGAAAGCCCAGAAAACGTTTTTGATCGCGTATATCGATGACTGCTCGCGGTTAGTACCATATGCCCAATTTTTCCCTTCGGAGAAGTTTGACGGGCTGCGGATCGTCACGAAGGAAGCGGTGCTTCGTTGCGGGAAGCCGAAACGCATTTACTCGGACAACGGGAAAATTTATCGGTCCGAGGTGTTGCAGTATGCGTGCGCCGAGATGGGGATTACACTCATCCACACCCAGCCGTATGACCCGCAAAGCAAGGGAAAAATCGAACGGTTCTTCCGCACCGTACAGACACGGTTTTATCCACTGTTGGAGCTGAATCCGCCGAAATCGCTTGACGAGTTGAACGAGCGTTTTTGGAAGTGGCTTGAAGAGGAGTATCATCGAAAACCGCACGCCTCACTGGACGGAAAAACGCCGCATGAGGTGTTTCAATCGCAAGTGCATCTCGTGTCGTTCATCGAAGATGGCGATTGGCTGGATGCGATTTTTCTGAAACGGGAGCACCGCAAGGTGAAAGCCGATGGCACGATCACCCTGAATAAACAGCTATACGAAGTGCCGCCTCGGTTCATTGGGCAATCGATTGAGCTCCGCTATGATGAACGAGGCGTCTATGTGTACGAAGAGGGCAAACGGGTGGCGGAAGCCATTCGGGTTCGTTTGGAGGACAACGCCTATGTAAAACGCCATCGGTCCCCGTTTGCGGCGATTCCGGCGAAGGAGGGAGAACACGGTGTATAAATCGTTTTACTCCCTCTCGCGGGAGCCGTTTGCGAAAGAAACAGACCCGTCCGAGGCGTATCAAGGGGCGCCATTTCAGGAAGCGTTGCGG
>NZ_JBQPTH010000045.1:0-2848 GCF_052220245.1 Geobacillus sp. BK01 | reverse complement strand
TTCAGATGGATTCTGAAATAATGTGCAAAATTTTTGCGGATTGTTCCGGATTTTGCACATTCTTTCGGAACGTTTGCACGCTCTTTCAGATGAAGATTTCCAGCGCGCCTGATGGACCGATGGAAAAGAAAAAGCACAAAAGAGGCCGATTCGGCCCCTTTCATGCTAATACCCCATTTCCTCTGCGGCCATGCGCACCACTTCTTCGTCAATGGCGTCCTTTTTCAGCTGATACCCGTATAACAGGCACGTCGTGGCCAACATGTTGATCACCCGAGGCCATCCCCGCGACTGCAGGGCAATCGCCTCTAACGCCGATGGGGTGAAGATCGGATGCTTCGCCCCGGCCTGTTTCATCCGATGCTTGATGTAGCCCGCCACCTCTTCCTTCTCCAGCGGCCCCATCCGGTATCGCATGATGATCCGCTGGTCGAGAGGGCGGTGCTGATTGAGCCGCAGCTTCCCCTGTAAATGGGGCAGCCCGGCCAAAATCAAGACAAATGGGTTGGTCGAATCCATCTCAAAGTTGAACAAGATCGCGATGTCCTGTAAAAATGCATCCTTCGCTAAATGCATCTCGTCCAAAATGAACACCGGCGTGATCCGCCGTTCATGATACAATCGCTCGATCGCCTGCTGGATTTGGCGGAAGAGGTCTACCTTGCGGTACTTCGGTTCCTCTCCTAATCCCAAGGCCAAACCACGGTAAAAATCCATCACGCCTCCGGTGGATAACGGAAAGTAGACAACATGATACAATGATGGATTCAATGATTCTTTCAGCGCCCGAAGGGCGAACGTCTTGCCCGCCCCCGGCTCTCCGATCAACAGCCCGATCCCCCGGGTTCGTTTCACGTACTCCAGCGCCCGCAACGCTTCCTGAAACGGCGCCCCTTGATACGCCTCGGACGGGTCTGTTTCTTTCGCAAACGGCTCCCGCGAAAGGGAGTAAAACGATTTATACACCGTGTTCTCCCTCCTTCGCCGGAATCGCCGCAAACGGGGACCGATGGCGTTTTACATAGGCGTTGTCCTCCAAACGAACCCGAACGGCCTCCGCCACCTTCCTTCCATCTTCGTACACATAGACGCCCCGTTCGTCATAGCGGAGTTCAATCGATTGCCCAATGAACCGGGGCGGCACTTCATACAGCTGCTTGTTCAAGGTGATCGTTCCATCGGCTTTGACCTTGCGGTGCTCCCGCTTCAGAAAAATCGCATCCAGCCAATCGCTATCTTCGATGAACGACACGAGATGCACTTGCGATTGAAACACCTCATGCGGCGTTTTTCCGTCCAGCGAGGCGTGCGGTTTTCGATGATACTCCTCTTCAAGCCACCTCCAAAAGCGCTCGTTCAGCTCTTCGAGCGACTTCGGGGGATCCAACTCCAGCAGCGGATAAAACCGCGTCTGTACGGTGCGGAAGAACCGTTCGATTTTCCCTTTGCTTTGCGGGTCATACGGCTGGGTGTGGATGAGCGTAATTCCCATCTCGGCGCACGCATACTTCAGCACCTCGGATCGATAAATTTTCCCGTTGTCCGAGTAAATGCGCTTCGGCTTCCCGCAACGAAGCACCGCTTCCTTCGTGACGATCCGCAGCCCGTCAAACTTCTCCGAAGGGAAACTATACGTACGGCACAAACCGCGAGCAGTCATCGATATAGGCGATCAAAAACGTTTTCTGGGCTTTCCCATTGACTCGAATCGTTGGTCCATGGGATAAGTCCCCTTGCCAAAGCTCATTGATCTGGTCATACGCAAAGCGCTTTCGCTCCGGCATGGGCAAGATTTCTTTCCCGACAAGGTTGTGTTTTTTCAACAATCGGTATATAGTAAAGTAAGAGGTATGATTTTCTGGGATTTCCCCCTGCTCGATCAGGTGTTCGTAGAACACCGTCACGGGCATGGTGGGATGTTCTTTTCTTAGGGCTAAAATATGATCCTCATCATCGGGCGACAGACGCCTTGAGTGGCCGCGGTCCGAACGGCGCTTCGGCTTTAAGGCGTCAAAGCCCCCTTTTTTGTATCGGGTGCACCAATCGAGGATCGTCTTGGCTGCGATTCGTTTGTCGCCCTGGTGGGGAACATGGTGCACTCGCTCGCTCACCTCTTTCAGATACGTCTTCGGTTCCACCTGCCCATTCACCAACGGAGCGATTAGCCCGTACCGAAACAGGGCAATGTCGTGTCTCATCGACTCATCCATTCGAATCTCCTCCTTGTCTCACTTGGAATCAGGACCGTTCCGGTCCGTCTGCCCTTATCGTACCGGATCGCTTTTTCTCCGTCGATAGGAAAGGTTTGTGGGAACCTCAACCATTTCCAATTTAGGATATGTATGTAAAATCAGGATCCCATTTGATTCGCAAAAGGGTGTCGGAATCCGTCCTTCCACATGTCTCTGATGACCGAATCAAGACCGTGTTTCTCCAACGTCCGGATCCACCAGGAAGCCCGTTCCTTTTCTTTTTTCACGATAGGGCCTATGATCCTCCACCGCCTCGCAAAAAAGCTGTGAAGGTTTGATAGGTTTCGGCAGAACCGCCGGACATAAAAGATGATGCCTGATGCCGTCCTTTGTCGGGAGAAACGGAGCCCGGTTCGTCCCCTCGGTCAATCCCAACTGCTCTTTCACGACTTGCCATATGGCGGACAACGTATACTGAAAATACGGGAGGAGAAAGGAAGGCAGCACACTCACCGTCTTCAAGCATTCTCGACAGCGATACCGGACAATCCAAATGCGATCATCACCATGTGGGGTCAATGCGTTTCGCTCATAGTAACCGTGGCGGTGCAACGGGCGCTTGGCCCGGCAATGCGGACACTGTGTCAGAAGAGGGA
>NZ_JBQPTH010000044.1:0-4284 GCF_052220245.1 Geobacillus sp. BK01 | reverse complement strand
ACCCAGTCAATGTAAGATATACACATATTTAAGAAATAATGTTAGAAACTTTGTCGAAAAATATTTTTTTGACACCCCTGAAACGACTACAACCGTTGATATATCAACATTTATAGAGGGAGGAAGTCACTTTGTATATTCTACAAGAAAGCCTATTTTCCTTTGAAGAACTGCAAAAATTAGAGTCAAAAGAGAAATTACCTATCTTTTTTAGCTCGCTTGATTTACGCCCTTATGCTAAACAGTTGAGAAGTTCTTCACCCCGAGGGGCTGACGGTCATTCCAGAGAAGGGATTCTAAGGGCTCTCATCGCTGCCCCACTCGAAGGCATCGACACCTTTACCGCCCTTCATCATCGATTGGATAAAGACCTTCGTTTCCGTTATCAATGCGGTTTATCGATTGATCGCCCCGCACCGTCTATCTCCACTCTCAGCCGGGTTTTTGCGGCACTTACCAAAAAAAAGCTGGCTGAAAAGATCTTCCTTGACTTGGTACAGTTAGCTCAGGAGGAAGGAATAATTGACGGCAGCCACCAGGCCATCGACAGTGCCGCCATTGATGCCTATGAAAAGAAACAGCCCAAAAAGCGTAGTGAACAAACGGGTAATGCCAATTGGGGCGCAAAATATGATTCCTTCGGCAATAAAATTACCTGGTTTGGCTATAAGATGCATCTTTCAGTCGATACCGCAAGCGAACTGCCAATGGCCATAAAAGTAACCCCTGCCCATGTGAACGATGGAGAAGTCGCACCAGAATTAATAGAGCAAGTGGCAGAGCGTACCAAATCCAAAATTGAATTTCTGATCATGGATGGCGGATATGACCAACTAAAAAACTATGAATCAGCCAAAAACATTGGAGCGCAAGCCATTATCCCGCTCAATTTGCGCAACGAAAAAGAGCCTCCTGAAGGGATTTCTTCCAATGGAACTCCGCGTTGTTCCATGGGTTATGAAATGACTTATTGGGGAGCTGATAAGGACCAGCTCAAGTTCAGATGTCCTCACGCAACCGGCAAAGTGGATTGCCCATTAGGAATGGCATCCTGTTCATCTTCCAACTATGGAATGGTGGTAAAAGTCGACATCAAAAAGGATGTGCGCCGATATTCCAATCCGCACCGTGATACAAAACGTTGGAAAGAGCTTTACAACGAGAGGACAAGTGTAGAACGCTGTAATTCAAGAATGAAAAGCTACCTTACGGCGAACTCCCTACATGTATGGGGAATTGAAAAAGTAAAGACCCATATTTACCTGAACGCTATTGTATTACTTGTTTCAGCGCTAGCGATGGCAAAGGAAAATAAAGGGAAGAAAGCCGCTTAAAAAAATTCAATGTGAAAAATTCTGTAGGTATGCCCGAAAACAAGATTATTGTAATATTTTGTAAAATAACATGCTGGTAGCTATTTGTCGAGTGCTTTATTTTTTATACTTTTATCCAAAAAATCTAATTTTGCAAAATGCTCAAGTAATAATCAATGACACTTTGTTGTAAAAACGGACTTTTTTGCCCGGCTGTATAGTCAGCCATCCCTACAAAAGTGTAATAGTATGCTCGTCTATTAAATGGATCGACAACCTCCATTCCTTCTTTAAGAATCGATGGATCATTATTGATCACATCTTGCAATGTTTTTCGATATTCAAAACGGTGCTGATAATCAAAACCAACGAAAATATCTCCATTTTCTTCGACTGAAAAGGAAATATAGATCGCCGGATGAACGCTAATTTCGCCGACATGCATAGACTGTCCATTGGCTAAACGGAATAAGTCGTTATCCATCTTATAGCTGCTCTTACAACGATTCTCTAATTCTTTCTTTAATAATCTTTCCAAAATTGTTCTTTCCATAGGCAAAGAACATTGAATGGGCCGATATTCGTGCTGAATATAACGATGATCTCTCCAATGACAAATCTCTTCAAACGACGCTATATACTGTCCATGCGCCGTCACCGTTATGTACGAATTTAGCTTTCTCAGTTCATAAGCAATCGAGTGGGCATAAGAATATTTTTCGTGCGGATTAGATAAAGGAATCGTATAAAGATGAATGGCAATATCAGACGCTTTTTCATTCGCCTTACATTCAGAAAAATAATAGTGGTTCACAATTTCACCGCCTTTCCAAATTGATCCATCGTCTATTATATCATCATCCTTCGGAATTATAGTAAGAATAGAACAATTCGAAATAAAAATCTGAATTAAGCATCATGTATGAATCCAAAAGGAACCCGACAAATCGTGTTGTATGCGATTATATAGCTATAATGACTGATTATTATGCTAAGCAACTTTATATAAACCGTATTTTACCTAGTTTCACTCTTACTGTCTTATATATCCCAATAACAATCTTCGCTGATTGATAAATCCGTTAAATGATTAGTCCATTTAACACCCGTTACTGTAGATGAGCAATTTTCATAACAATAATTACCATGTAAAAAGAGACAAATAGGGTACCCCTTATGCCACATGGAGCTGTTTTTTGACAACATCAATGGGAATATTTTGTTTTGCTGCACAATAAATGAACTCCACGAGGTGATGTCCTTTTCGCTTGCGCAGGAGATCGAGCCCATCCGAAACATCGCGGTTCGACTCGAATAGGCTGTACACATAAGAGAGTTGCACCAAAATCCAATACCGTTTCATCGCTCGAACCTGACGAACACGGCACCCATCGAGTTTCAGCTGGTCTTTCGCTTGATGAAAAAAGCATTCGATCGACCAACGCTGGGCATAGCAGCGCAAGATCTCTTCATCGCTTAGCTCCCGGTCGGTGCTCAAGATGCAGTGAAGATGTTCGGGTGTCATCGGTTGATCGGCTTTCCAAGCGAGCAGCACCACCGCATGGTCGAGGCCGTTGAGCGCTCCTTCGCAACGATAGACGCGATAGCGCTCTTCTCCCACCGTGACGAGGTGAGTGTCGTCTGGTTCGATAGAGCGGGCCAACTGCTTCGCTTGGACGGCGATGCCGTTCGGATCAAGAATCCGGTTCGTCTTGAGCATCGCGATGACGTGAAATCCTTTTTTCAGACAGGCTTCCACGAGTGCTTTCGATGGATGCCATGAATCCATCAGCACATAAACGGGACGGCGTACATCCAACGAAGAAAGCATCTCAATCGCGAGTTCCCCTTTGCTTTTCCCCGCCGTCTTGTCGTAGAGACGAAAGGCAAAGGGAAACGCCTGGGTCATCGTATGAACCATGAGCCAAACAAGAGAATGTCCCCAAATCGATTTTTTCTCTGAGTGAGAATAATGCCAATCACATCCCTGAATAGCGTGTGTTGCCCGTGACGAAGGCTTGGTTTTTTGGCAAATCGTATCATCGATCGAAACAAACAAGGGGTGATTCTCCTGTTTGGCGATGCGTTCGACACGACGAAGGATCCACTGCTGGAGTTTGCGAAGCAGCGTTTCTTCCTCCCAAGGACTTTTCGTGAAAAAATGGCTCAGTGTCGTGCGATGGTTCGGATGAAAGCTCCCATGATGAAGATCGGTCAACGTTCCCGAAAAGCCTTTTGTGATCATCGCATCGACGATATGAACGAGATGCTTCATCACAGGTTTTGAAAAATAAAGCGCCAACCCCAGCGTCGTGAAAAACTTGTGAATTCCTTGATGATGTGCGAATCTATTCATGAGACATGAACCTCCTTGTGTGAATGGTTGGTTGGCACATCTATTCTAACCAAGGAATCGGGTTCATGTCTCCTTTTTTGTTTGGATGTAAATTTATGTTAGCGAATTTGCTCATCTACAGACCCGTTATTATACTGTCAGTAAAATCAAAAGCGTTCTCGATTTCTTCAATGTTACTTGCAATAATCAACGAAACCGCCTTCTTCCAGAAATAAAAACTTTGTGCATTTGAGAAATATTCTTTTTCCTCTGAAGACAGATTTGGTGATTGATAAAGGAAGATCATGATAGCAGCACATCTTAGAAGAAAATGGTCATGAACCATGTTAATGTAGTCAATTTTTTGCTGCCATTTTAACACGTTGTAAAGATGACTGCTAGCAATAAACAAAGCAATTCGTAAATACGAAAAGGTCCCTCTCCTAACTCACATTTCGCACCCTCTCGACCAAAATCGGGAGGATTTTTTCATCCCGATGTCGAATAGGTCCTTGACACACAAGGAATGCAAAGGAGTTTTTCCATCATGGACGTTCGAATTCGGGCGATTTATGAAAGTTCCTATTTGAATATAATAAGTACCATTTTCAAAGATCTTGGCCTCCCTCAGCTGAT
>NZ_JBQPTH010000043.1:0-4795 GCF_052220245.1 Geobacillus sp. BK01 | reverse complement strand
ATCTAGTTTTCAGGGAACGAATTCCTGACAACCTCATATGGCCTAGTGGTGATAGCGGAGGGGAAACACCCGTTCCCATCCCGAACACGGAAGTTAAGCCCTCCAGCGCCGATGGTAGTTGGGGCCAACGCCCCTGCAAGAGTAGGTCGCTGCTAGGCAAAACAAAAGCAGCTAATTGTGCTTGACGCATAATTAGCTGCTTTCGTTTTTATTTGGAATACCAAAGACGGTTTTTACTACTTCTTCAATCGGCTGTTCTCGTGAACGCTCTGCGCACGTTAAGAAGCGGGGAAAGTGCTCCATCTTTCCATCTACTAGTATAGAATGTTATCAATGTGGGAAACATAGAGGATGGGAGGTGGAGAGCGTGGGGGCACCGGTGATTGGCCGAAATAAACGTGAAAAAGTGTGCATTGTTTGCGAACAACAAAAACAGGAAGGAATGTTTCTTTTTGGTCATTTTCTTTGCTTGGATTGTCACCAAGCGATCGTGCACACAAATACAGACGATCCGAATTACGCGTTTTATGTGCAGCAGCTTCGGAAAATGGTCACATGTAAAATTTATTCGTAAAGGCTTATGTCAGGCCTATTTTTATCATCTTGCACCGAGAACCCCCCACTTCCACGCATGGGCGTAGGTGGGGGATGGATCGGTGTCTTTCCTCGTCAGTCCCCTTCTTGCTTCCAACAGGCAGTTGGTTCTGTTTGTGAGCAAAAGCCGCGGATGCCGTATGCGCGTTTTCTTTCACGGCAGTTCGTGTTACTATTATTTTGTTATTTCTCGTACATACTGAACGATTTCGGCGTTTATGCTGATGCCTGTTGCGCCTTTCGCTGCAGGCGGCAAAGCAGCAAGGAAAGAGGATGATGATGGATCAAACGAAAACTCCTTTATATGATGCTCTCATGCGCCATTGGACGCGCTGCCCGGTTTCGTTTCACGTGCCGGGACATAAATACGGTGCTTTGTTTTCCGAACGGGGGAGAGAGATGTTTACACCGTTGTTGGCGTTGGATGCGACGGAAATTTCCGGATTGGATGACTTGCATCATCCTGAGTCGGTAATTGCTGAGGCGCAGGCGTTGGCAGCGGATCTATATGGCGTTAGGGAGACGTTTTTCCTTGTGAACGGTTCGACGGCAGGGAATTTGGCGATGATCGCCGCCGTTTGTGATGAAAAAAAGCGGAAAATCATTGTGCAGCGCAACTGTCACAAATCCGTGATGCATGCACTACAGTTAATGGGAGCAACCCCTGTTCTTCTTTCCCCTGAATTTGATGGCGATGTGCGTGTTGCTTCGCACGTTTGCATAGAGACTGTCAAAGAGGCAGTTGCTCTTCATCGCGATGCTGCCGCCATTGTATTAACGAATCCAAACTATTATGGGATGTCTATTGATTTGACGGAAATTGTCCGTCTAGCTCATCGCTATGGGATTCCCGTGTTGGTCGATGAGGCACATGGCGCCCATTTTGTCGCCGGCCCCCCGTTTCCGAAACCGGCGCTTGCCTGCGGTGCCGATATTGTTGTGCAGTCGGCGCATAAAACATTGCCGGCGATGACGATGGGAGCGTTTTTGCATGTGAACAGTGGTCGTATCGACGTAGAGCGGTTGAAATATTTTTTACAGCTGTTTCAATCGAGCAGCCCATCTTACCCGATTATGGCGTCACTCGATTTGGCACGCCATTATGTCGCCCAGCTCACAAAGGATCGTGTGGCGGCGATTGTAGCGCAAATCGAGGAGTTTAAGATGGCATTGGCCCATATGGATGGGGTGGCGGTCGTTTCTTCCCGGCAGCCTGACGTGCAAACCGACCCGTTAAAGGTGACCGTGCAAACGCGCAGTCCGCTGACAGGATATGAGCTGCAGCGGCGACTCGAGCACGAAGGGGTGTTTACGGAATTAGCTGATCCATTGAACGTTCTGCTCGTCTGTCCGCTCGCTGCGACTGGAAAGCTGATGGAGGCGGTGGAGAAAATCAGACGAGCATGGCGGGGGGTGCCGGCTGGCGAGATGCCTCTGTTTGGTTCTTTCCCGTTTTTGCGTCCGCCGCTGTCGGTGTTAGTTCCGTATGATGAGTTGCGCGATGTACGGAAGAAAGCGGTCGCTTTAGATGAAGCGGAAGGGTGCGTGGCGGCGGAAACCGTCATCCCATATCCGCCTGGAGTGCCGCTCATATGGATCGGGGAACGGATCGACCGCGGCCATATTGAACACATTCGCCAGCTTCTCCGCCATCAGGTGCATATGCAGGGCGGAAGTCAGCTCGGGGATGGGTTGATTGTCGTATACGAACTTGGATGATGGAAAGGATGCTGCGGTGATGAACGGGTACTTTGTTTCATTTGAAGGGCCGGAAGGGGCCGGGAAAACGACCATGATCGGCAAGCTCGAGTCGTTTTTGCGCGAGCGGAGCTTTGATGTAATGGTAACGAGGGAACCTGGTGGAGTGCGCATTGCGGAGGCGATCCGCGCGCTCATTTTAAACCGGGAGTATACGGAAATGGACGGGCGAACGGAAGCGCTTTTGTATGCGGCAGCGAGGCGGCAACATTTGCTTGAAAAAATTGTCCCGGCGCTCGAGGCTGGACGCATTGTGCTATGCGACCGGTTTGTGGACAGCTCGCTCGCCTACCAAGGGTTTGCCCGCGGGCTTGGTATCGAAGACGTATGGAAAATTAACGAATTTGCCATTGACGGGTATATGCCGTCGCTGACGGTTTATTTTGATATTGATCCACAAACCGGACTCGAACGGATTCGGAAAAATCGGGAACGAGAAGTGAACCGGCTTGATCTTGAATCATTGTCTTTCCATGACAAAGTAAGAGAAGGATACCGGGAGTTGGCAAAGCGGTTTGCTGACCGGATCATTGTCATCGATGCGGGCCGGCCGCTCGATGTCGTGTTTGCCGAGACGGCGGCGGTGGTGCTTTCCCGCCTCAAAGGAAGATCAAAGTGCGATTTCCATGAATCCGGCCGTGATGATTCACGTTGGACATGATAGAATAGAAAGTAAGAAATGAGAAAGAGTGATGGCGATGCGATGGGAACAGCTGGCAAAGCGCCAACCGGTGGTGGCGAAAATGCTGCAAAGCGGCCTTGAAAAAGGACGGATTTCCCATGCGTACTTGTTTGAAGGGCAGCGGGGGACAGGGAAAAAAGCGGCCAGCTTGTTGTTGGCCAAAAGCTTGTTTTGCTTGTCCCCGTCAGGAATTGCCCCGTGTTTGGAATGCCGCAACTGCCGGCGCATCGATTCCGGCAACCATCCGGACGTTCGGTTGATCAGCCCGGATGGCGGATCGATTAAGAAAGAACAAATCGAATGGCTGCAGCAAGAGTTTACCAAAACAGCGGTCGAGTCGGATAAAAAAATGTATATTGTCGAACATGCCGATCAAATGACGACAAGCGCGGCCAACAGCCTTTTGAAATTTTTGGAGGAACCGCACCCGGGAACGGTGGCGGTGTTGTTGACCGAGCAATATCATCGCCTGTTAGGAACTGTTGTTTCCCGCTGTCAAGTGTTTTCCTTCCGGCCGCTGCCGCCAACAGAACTCGCCGGTCAGCTCGTTGAGGAGCGCGTGCCGCCGGCGCTGGCGCTGCTCGCCGCTCACTTGACGAACAGCTACGACGAGGCGTTGGCGCTCAGCCAAGACCGTTGGTTTGCTGAGGCGCGAACATTAGTGCTACAATTATATGAGATGCTTGGCAAGCCGGCGTTGCAGCTGCTGTTTTTCATCCACGACCGTTTGTTTCCGCATTTTCCGGAAAAATACCAGCTTGACCTTGGCCTTGATTTGCTTTTATATATATACCGCGATTTGTTGCATATTCAAGCCGGGCGGATGGATAGCGCATTATACCAGGATGAGCTTGACCGCTTGCAACGTTGGGCGCTTTCTTGTCCGCAACGGCGAATTTTAGACAGCATGGACGCGATTTTGCAGGCGAAAGCGCGTTTAAATACAACGAATATGAGCACGGCGCTGCTGATGGAGCAGCTGGCTCTTCAACTAAAGCGGTAAAGGAGGGAGAACCGTTGTATACTGTAGTTGGCGTCCGTTTTAAAAAGGCGGGAAAAATTTATTATTTTGATCCAGGTGACTTTGTCATTCCCGCCGGTGAGTTTGTCATTGTCGAGACGGCGCGTGGCATCGAGTACGGAAAAGTGGTCATCGCCAATAAACAAGTCGATGAAAATGATATCGTGCTGCCGCTGAAAAAAGTAATCCGCGTGGCGAATGAGAAAGATAAATGGGTCGTTGAAGAAAATAAAAAAGCGGCCCGCGAGGCGTATGATATTTGTTTGCGCAAAGTGGAAGAGCACGGGCTGGAAATGAAGCTCGTTGATGTGGAATACACGTTTGACCGCAACAAAGTCATCTTTTATTTCACCGCTGATGGCCGTGTCGATTTCCGGGAGCTCGTCAAAGACTTGGCTTCGATTTTCCGCACGCGCATTGAGCTGCGGCAAATCGGGGTGCGCGATGAGGCGAAAATGCTAGGCGGTATCGGGCCATGCGGCCGGATGCTTTGTTGTTCGACCTTTCTCGGCGATTTTGAGCCGGTGTCGATCAAAATGGCGAAAGATCAAAACTTATCGCTTAATCCGACGAAAATTTCCGGGTTATGTGGACGGTTGATGTGCTGTTTGAAGGGTAGCGTCAAAAGTTCTATGAAAACTCCACACAGGCCATCCCATGGAGCATCGTGAGGCATCCTTGGAGCCGGATTCGCCCTTGACCAACACCCGCCAAAGGTGAGAAAGAGTCGTCAAGGGCGA
>NZ_JBQPTH010000042.1:0-4823 GCF_052220245.1 Geobacillus sp. BK01 | reverse complement strand
TGCCATTGGCATCATAGCTGTAGTTGAAGTAATTTAAGACATTGCCGTTCGCGCCAAAGTTTTTAATCGATTTTAACTGGTTGGCATCATTATACTCGTAGGCGGTATAGGTGCCATTCGCATGGATTATCGAACAGTGCCAGGCACTGTTCGCCAATATCGATTCCCGCTTTGATCGCTGCTCTTCTGCTTTCCACCGCGCTGCATAAGTCCGGCATGTTGCCGGGATGAGCCGCTGTTTTCATGTATAAATGCCGCCGCTAATCCGGAATCATAACTTCAAAAACCGGATAACGGAGGAACAAGATGAAAAAACGGCTCGCTTTTTGCTTTTCGCAGGGCTCTTCTCCTTGCAGTCCATTCATGCTTTGGCCCGCGATGAGTGGATGGAAATAGCGAAAAAGTTTATACCACCCAACACTGTTCTTGCAGATCCCGAATCGATCGAGCTGTATGATTTTGATCAAGACGGGCGCAACCAAATCGTGGCGACATTCCAACTTCAAGCGGGCGAACCGCCTTCCCGCTCCAAATTCGGAGCGATTGCATTGAAAAAACAGAGGCAGGCTGGCAAAAAGTATGGAAGACCGAAATAGTAAATGACTCCGCCTTTCGTCATCATCACTAGGCGGCCCATATATATTGCACTACCATTTTTTATTGGCACCCGCTTCGTCACATAAACCAAGTGACAGATACTCATCCTATAAAACACCCCCAGCTGCATTTTACGCAGTTGGGGGATTCTATACAATATTATTTCATAAAAGACAAGTGCCCGCTCCTAATTTCTTGGTTTACCAATCCGATAATTTTAATAACTTATATACTTCCTTATCATGAAAGTCTGATTCAGAAATTTGTAATATATCTATAAGTCTCTGAATTCCCCCTATCCACATGCGATCGTCATCCTCAGCTGCTTTTATTAGCGAAGCCTCTATATGTGGAACTATCACACTTTTATCTATACTCTTCAATATCTCTATCGCTGTAGGGACACCAGGCCAATTCATATCTTGCATTAACTCTATTAAGCAGGGTATCGCCAGCCTATTTCGTGGGTATCCAATTTTATTTAAAACTTTAACCGCATTCTCCCAACAATGCTTCTCGGTATCTTGTATTAACAAAGGAGTGTATTCATCATCAATTGTTGTTAACTCCCTTATTGCAGATAGTTGAACTTCTTGGGGCATATTCCAACTCAAGTTTTTCATCAATCTTTTAACTTCACTAAGTTCCATTAAAATTCATCTCCTACTATTTAACTTTCACAGAAAGGGCCTGCAATAATTTTGTATATTCATGTGGTCTAGTATTAGCATTTTCCCTTGAGTTTATCCATCCCTGCATTTTCTTCATATTTACTGGTCTCACTGACACATGAGTTTTACCATCTTTTATTGCTACTAGTTTTCCTGTTGCATTAATGGCCTCAATAGTAGTTGCTGTATATGGTCCAGATAAAGGCTTTACTGTAGTATAGGATAGCCCACTAACATCTTTTGGTCTTGGAGTTAAATTAGTGCCGTTTCCACTTCCAGTACGATAAATAACTGTTGGGTTTTTCCTATTAAATTTACGTTCTAAAACACTGACTATCTCATTTGCTGCAACATATGCAATCACTATTGCGGTTGCCTCAACAGCGGCTGCTGTTAGCCATGAAATTGATACACCTGCTAATGGAACTAAAAGAAAAGCGAAGTGACCATTTATATCCACATATATAACAGGATTATTTTTAGTGTAAACATATTGATTTATACTAAGCGGCTCATTTTCAAACCCATGGAACGTATCTCTTGTAATAAACCGTCCCATATTCGCATCATAATACCGCGCCATTAGGTAGTATAGCCCGGTTTCCCCATCGTAATAATACCCGGCATAACGGTATGGGTTCGCTGTTGCCAGCGCACCGGTTTTGGACAGAATGTTTCGACAAGTGACAGTGGAGTGAGCCTTTAAAAGTAGACATGTATAAATCGGGAAAAAGATGTCCATACAGAAGACAGGAAGGAGCCGATGAACATGTCGAAAAAACAAAGAACTTATAAAAGCTATTCTTCAGAATTGAAGCTGGAAGCCGTTCAAAGAGCCTTGGCGGGGGAGAGTGTAAAAGTCATTGCACATCATCTTGAGATTACAGATCCTGACTATATTTATAAATGGATAGATCAGTATGAAATGTACGGGGAAGTAGGACTAAAACGAAAAGTTAGAAATCATCCTGAAATGGATAAGGATTTCATCATACAAGAACTAGAGATGGAGAATGAAATTTTAAAAAAGTATCTGCAAATTCTGAAAAGGGAGGGAAAACAGCGAAATTCAAAGTAGTAGACGAGCTCAAAACAAAATATCCAGTCGTTAAAATATGTGAAAAACTACAGATTTCAAAATCTGGTTACTATAAATACTTGAAAACGAAGGGTAAGAAGAAAAAAGAATCTAAGAAAGACCAATCATTAAAAGAATATATCTCTTTGATTTTCCATGAACATAAAGGGAGATATGGATATCGCAAAATTCACGCAGTTTTAAACAATCAATATCAACTAACTGTAAGTGAAAAAGTTGTACGTCGACTAATGAGAGAATTAGGATTAAAATGTCAATCTCGCATGAAACGAAAACAGCCAGTCAAAGTGAAAAAAGCAACTTCCGCTGGATATATTTATGAAAACCTATTAAAAAGAAACTTTTCCACGACACGTTTAAATGAAAAATGGGTCACAGATGTCACGGAAATTGCCGTGGAAGATAAAAAGCTATTTGTTTCTGCCGTTATGGATTTACACAACAATGAAATTATCGGGCATCAGATTTCATCAACACACGATGTTCAACTTGTGGAAGATTCCCTATTGTATGCATTAGAAATCAGACACATCAAGGATTCTTTAATTCTTCATTCCGATCAAGGAATGCCATATCGATCAACAAGATGGAAAACGCTGATGGATACATTTTCAATCACACCAAGTATGTCGAGAAAAGCGAATGCGCTTGATAACGCATGCATAGAAAGCTTTTTCTCCTATCTCAAAACCGAGATAGAGCAGGATTTGCAACGTACGAAAAGTGTGAAAGAGGCAACGCAACTCATTCATGATTACATTCACTATTACAACCACCAACGGATACAAGGTGTTCTTCGTTATCAAACACCGACTCAATATGCAAAGGCTAGTTAAAAACGAGCACCAGTGGGCTATATCTCCTCCTTCTCGTCTTACCGACCTCTCCTCAGAACTCCGTGGGGCTGTCAAGTGCTCTCCTTGACAGTTTCACGGGGTTCTGAGACACTAGGAAAAAGACGAGAAAAGGAAAGGAACCAGAGCTTTACCACTCTGATTCCTTCACGTGAACTGAATTTATACTGTCTACTTTTCGGATCGCAGTGCACAGGCACCCATTCCCTAAGTGTTTATGCTAAATCAAGATAAATTTAAAGAGGGGATAAAAGGGTATCTATATAAGTTGCAATTTTGTTTTACATGGCATTGTTCGCTCTTCTTGCCACCGTGCCAGCTTGTTAGGTGATAAAGTAAAGACGGACATGGAGGTCGGAATTTCTTTATTACAACCTATATATAAAAATGATATACGTACTTTTTTTATTAAGGAGCATTCCTGTTAAAAGCTTTTCCGAGGACTTGAACAAAAAAAGCCCTCTTGGTATGATGCAGGGGTGTCAATGACCCAATTGACCCTGAAATCATGCCAAGGAGGACTTTAGATGAATTGTACACAAAATCGCAAAATAACTATACATTACAAAACCACACATTATTTTGTGACATACAAATAAAGTGCTACCAAATAAATAAATATGTGCAAAATAGAATAAACTTTTCCCAAGATAATGGCAAAGCCTTTATCTTCACGCAAAAAAATCAAATATCCTATACATCCAATTAACACTATAATATACAATGGCGAAACTGCAAGCTGTGAAAGGTCCATAGCTCATTCTCCTATATATACATAATTATCTTTTCATTTTGTTATACTATATCGCTTAAAATCTGCTGATCTATAGTCTAACATATCAGACCTGAATATTCAAAATAGAAGTAAAAACTCGTTAACTATTATTTTCTTAATGATAGTACCCAATTATTATGGTTAATAATTGAGTACTAATCCAACAATTCTATTTATATTTATTCCATCCTTTGATGAATCCTCTAATAAGCAAATAACCGTCTCCAACAGCGCTTATTGGTATTGCAGCTTTCAATCCAGCACGTATCGCAACTTTTAATGCTATTTTTCTTGCATTTTGTAACATAGTTCTTGATCTTCCTAAATGCTTTACAGCTTCTTGTGCAGATTTGCTATAACTTATTTTATAAGCTTCACGTCCCTTTGCTATTCCTGCCCAAATGCTAGTAAATATCCAACTGGCATTATCCCATCCTATATAATTTGCTAACCAAAATTTTATGGCGTATTTGAGTGCATACTGAACACGCTTGTTTATTGATATGTGTCCACTTGGATCAATATAAGTTACTGGGTTGTTTTTTCCATAAGCATATTGATTCAAACTCTGCGGATCATCCTCAAACCCATGGAACGTATCCCTTGTAATAAACCGACCAATATTAGCATCATAATAACGTGCCATGAGATAGTATAATCCAGTTTCTTCATCATAATAATAACCCGCATAACGGTATGGTGTTAAAGCCGATGATAAAATCCCCAATATAGCCGGAATAAAATTCCCCACTTACAATAGAACCATAGTGTCAATGAGAGGAGCTATGGTTCATGATTACGAGAGGGGAATTTTTCATGATCAAAGA
>NZ_JBQPTH010000041.1:0-5097 GCF_052220245.1 Geobacillus sp. BK01 | reverse complement strand
AATGCCGTTGAATGTGGCGATTCGCTACGAAGGCGAGCTGCAAAACTTGTTGTTCCGCTCGGAAGATGCGAAAGAAGGGTTGAGCGCCTTTTTGGAAAAACGCCAACCAAATTGGAAAGGGATTTAATGCACTTTTTATGCATATCGGCCAATTTGGCCGATATGTTTTTATGCAAAAAATCATTTCAAGAATTGAAAAAGAGAGGGGAAATGTACCATAATAAAAGAAAAATTTGAAAAAGATAGGTGTGTTGCAATGAAGCCAAGGGCACTCATGTTTACGCTATTTGGGGAATATATTCAACATTATGGGAATGAAGTATGGATCGGAAGTCTGATCCAAATGATGTCCCACTTCGGCATTTCCGAGTCGTCCATTCGCGGGGCGGCGCTACGGATGGTGCAGCAGGAGTTTTTTGAGGTGCGGAAGATCGGCAATAATAGCTATTACTCCTTGACGCCAAAAGGAAAGCGGACGATGATGGACGGATTCACCCGCGTTTATTCGCTGCGGAACTATAAGTGGGATGGCCGTTGGCGTGTGTTAACGTATTCCGTTCCGGAGGAAAAGCGGGAGTTGCGCAGCCAAATCCGCAAAGAATTGAGTTTAATGGGGTTTGGTCTTATTTCCCACGGAACGTGGGCGAGTCCGAACCCGATTGAACCGCAAGTCATGGAATGGATTAAAGATTATCATTTGGAGCCGTATGTCATGTTGTTTACGGCCGACTCCATTGTGTCGCACAGCAACGAGCAAATTATCGAGCGCGGCTGGGATTTTGCCCATATCGCTAAAGAGTATGACCAGTTTATTGAAACGTACGGACGAAAGTATGAGGAGTTTCAAAAGCGGGCTTGGAACAATGAGCTGACCGACCGCGAATGTTTCATTGAACGGACGAGGCTCGTGCATGAGTATCGAAGCTTTTTCTTTATTGACCCAGGCTTTCCGCATGATTTATTGCCGGACGACTGGAGCGGGACGAGAGCGCGTGAGCTGTTTTTCAATGTCCATCAGCTTCTAGCTATTCCTGCCATCCGTTATTTCGAGACATTGTTTGAGCCTGCTCCGGACCGCGAGGAGACGTTTAATCGGGATAAAGCGATCAATCCGTTCATGGAGATGATTTAGGACATTTTAGTCTGTACATATGCCCGTTTATAATGAAAAGGGCAAAGAGCAAGGGGGAGGAGAAAGAGATGGCACATACGGAAATTGAAGCGGTGGGAAATGGGGTGTATCGCGTTCCGATTCCCGTTCCGTTTCCGATGAAATATGTGTATTGTTATGTATGTCAAGAAGCGGATGGGTGGAGTTTGGTCGACGTCGGATTTCGTTGTCCTGAGGCCATGCGCGCTTGGGAAGCGGTGTTCCGGCAATTAGGGATCAAGCCGCGGCACGTTCGCGCCATTTATATCACCCATTTCCACCCTGACCATTTTGGTCTTGCCGGTTGGATGCAGCAGCAGACGGAAGCGCCGATATGGATCAGCGAACCGGATTATGCGATGGCCGAACGGGTGTGGGGGGAAGAGAGCTCCCAAGCGAGCGAAATCGCTGCACTATTTCGCCGCCATGGCGTTCCGGATGAACTTGTGTCGGAAATCGAAGAGAACATGTGGAAACTGTCATTGCGCGTCAGCCCGTTTCCGGTGTTGACGGTTTTAGATAGCCGCGAAATTGTGCTAGGGCAGCAGCGCTGGACGGTCATCCCGGTTCCGGGACATAGTGATGGGCTTGTGAGTTTTTATCAGCCGGAATCGCGTCAACTGATCGTCTCTGATCACGTGCTGGACCGCATTACTCCGAACATTAGTGTATGGCCGGGCGCCCACCCGAATCCGTTGGAGCAATATTTCGCTTCTTTGCGTAAAGTGGAGGAGCTGGATGTTCACGTTGCCCTGCCCGCCCATGGCGCAGTAATTCGTCAATTTCGTGAGCGGATTGGCGATATTTTCCGCCATCATGAACAACGGTTACAAAAGATGAAAGCGCTGACAGATAAAGGGCGAACCGCCTATGAAGTGGCTGATCTTGTGTTCGGCCATAAGTCGTTGACGGCCCACCAATGGCGGTTTGCAGTGGCGGAAACGTTAGCGCACTTAGAATATTTACGATCCACCGGTCAAGTTCAACAAGACGAGCATCACGGTGTGATCGTGTATGTATCATGACGAATAGCCAGCTGTGCAAGCAGCTGGGCTTTTTTTTTTGCCTTATGAAACAGCAGGGGGGATTGTTGCGCAGTTTTTTAGTTGCATGAAAAATGTACGGACGGAAAATAAACATTGCATGTTTCGAAAGACGACTGGCGAAGATGAACCAAAGAAGGTGGGCAAAACATTTAGAAAATCTAAGGTTATTAAGGTAAAAAATAATTTTCAGATTTTTTGTATTTTTAAGTTGACAATGAGCTTTATAGTGTATTAATATTATGCTTAGAATACGGTAGTTAAAAAAACGTAATAAAGAGGGTGAGGAAATGGATCAAGCTACATTGCTGAAAGAAAAAGTGCAAAGTGGATTTATCGTCGAAGGAATCGAGGATATGAATGAGGAGTATTTAACAGCATTGAAACAGACGTTGACGATCGTCGGCGATACCGAACTGTTAAGCGTCCCGCCGCTGTTGACTGTGTATGATCAAGCACCGACGCTCAACAGTAAAATTACGGCGTTGGCCATCATGCAAGATGAAATCGGCCATGCCCACATCGCTTACCGGTTGTTGAAAGATTTAGGCGAGGATGTCGACCAACTGCTTTATGAACGGGAAGCGCACCGCTGGAAAAACCCGTACGCCTTTGACTTTGAACTATCGAACTGGATTGAACTTGGTGTCTTTAATGCGTTTTTTGACCGGGCAGGCTACACGCTCCTCGGCGATGCGTTTGAACATACGTCCTACGGACCGTGGAAGCGGGCGCTCGTGAAAGTGGATAAAGAAGAGCTGTTCCACCTTCGCAACGGTGAGATTATTATGAGAACCGCTATGCAAGATCCGAATTTGCGTGAAGAAGTACAAAAAGCAGTCGATTGGATGTTTTTAATGGCGCTTGAATTTTTCGGGGTTGAGGACCGGCTGAAAAGCCGCTCGGCACAGCTTGAATACCGATTAAAAGGACGGACGAACGATGAGCTGCGGCAAAAATGGCTGTCCACCGCCGTTCCGTTCTGCGAATCGATCGGTGTTAAAGTGCCGGCCCACTACGACGAAGAGCAGCAAAAATATGTTCTTGATGTCCCGTTCCCGTGCAAATTTGACCCAGTGAATAAAAAATGGCTGTTCGACCAGCCGGATACGTGGGACAACGTCATCCAACGGTTTAAGCAGAGAGGTCCGAGAAATAAAGAGTTTGTTGCCCGGATTCAAAAAGGAGCCAAAGAGCTTGAGCAATTGCGAAAGGAAGCGGTGTAATGAGCAAGCAAGGCACCGAAAAATATTGGCAGGCACTGAAGGAAGTGATGGATCCGGAATTTCCGATCAGCGTCGTCGACATGGGGCTTATTTACGATATTGAAAAAAAAGGCGACGAACTCGAGGTCACGATGACGTATACAGCCGTCTCGTGCGCCTGTATGGAATGGATCGAGCAAGATATCCGCAACCGTCTGCTTAAGGAAGAAGAGATTCGCGATGTGCATATTCACGTCGTCTGGGATCCGCCTTGGACGGTTGACCGGATCAGCTTGGAAGGACGTGAAAAATTGAAATATTGGGGGGTGAGTTCAACATGACAGCGGCCCAACATCGGAAAACGTTTGATATTTTCGCCCGTGTAAAGCGGGGCGACCAATTGGCCCATATTGGCACGGTGGAAGCGGAAAACGAGGAGTTGGCAAAAGTGTATGCTTCCTATACGTACGATGAGGAAGACTGGGTGGAAATGGTCGTTGTCGACCGCAGCGAACTCGTTTGGGTGAGAAAACCAAAATGGCTATTTGCCTAGAAAGGGGAGAGGGCGTAATGGAACAGATGCAGCCTAGTGTACATTCGCTTGTTGAGCTGCTTGAAACGATCGCTGATAATAAATACGTTCTTGGCGACCGTCTTGTTGAGGTCGGGATCAGCGGCCCGAATTTGGAAGCGACATTGGCAGCGATCGCGATGGCCCAAGGCGAATTGGGGCACGCACGCTTGCTGTACAACTGGTGTTTTGATTTACGCGGGTTAAAAGGAAAAAAACCAGAGATTTACGGACAATCTGGAAAGGCGATGTCAAGCGCAGTAAACGTTCACAACTGGATCACGCTCATCGCCGCCTTATATACGGTCAACACGGCGATTGATGCCATCTTGCAGTCAGCGTTACAGGCGAACCATCCAGCTGTTGTTTCGAAAATTCAAAAATTGGTTCGTGAACAACAAGACCATATTGCTTATGCCAAAAACTGGGCTCAGCAGCTAATTCATGATCAAGGCGCTGTCCCCCGCCATTTCCGCCAAGCGTTGAACGCTGCGGCGAATGAAGTGGCTGTTTGGTTAAAAGATGTTGAGACGAAGGAAGAGCTTCAGCGAGAAGGGTATTTGCCGAACGGAGTCCAGCTCGTTGAACGCTTGCAACAGGAATTGAAAGCGGTTGCCGCTGAACCATTTGTTCAGTTGAAATAAGGAAGACATAACAGGAGGTGAGAAACAAACAAACGTGAAACGAGCTGTACTTTCTATGTTTTCGGAATGGCAAAAGCGGAAATGAACTTTCAAAAACGGGTTATTGGGAAGTTGCCTGCATCACATCAAAATATCGGGAAGGAGAATGAGAGAATGGTAGCTGTAGAAACGAAAAAACAATACTTAACTGTCGTCAAAGAAGAGGGGATTGCAGAAATCCACTTGCACATCAACAAATCAAACTCGTACGACCTGGAGTTTTATAAAGAGTTCAACGCAGCGATCGATGACATCCGCTTCGATCCGGACATCAAAGTCGTCATTCTCATGAGCGATGTGCCGAAGTTTTTCTCGGCCGGGGCGGACATCAACTTTTTGCGGTCGGCCGACCCGCGGTTCAAAACGCAATTTTGCCTGTTCTGCAACGAGACGCTTGATAAGATCGCCCGCTCGCCGCAAGTGTACATCGCTTGCTTAGAAGGGC
>NZ_JBQPTH010000040.1:0-5390 GCF_052220245.1 Geobacillus sp. BK01 | reverse complement strand
GCACCCTAGGTCTGTAAGATATCCACAAAATTGAAAAAGGATGTAAGGGATTTTGTCGAAAAATATTTTTTCGGCACCCCTGAGAGGCCGAAAAGCCTTGATATATCAACATTTCTAGAGGGAGGATCGGAACACCTTCTTTCCTCATCCGTACTGAATGTTTGGGTTATGCCATATCTTTCATCTATCTTGAAGGCAGAAACCTTTTCGGTCAGCCTCTTCATTGGCCCATTTCCAGCTACGCCTCCAAAACAGACGCTGGCCGCTCCTCGCTTTGTGCGGATGAAGCAAAATCGTACTTCTTTTCCACATACACTTGATGCCAAACCATAAACGCCAACACCGTCCACAGCTTGCGGCTATGGTCCGCCTTGTGGAGGGCATGTTCATCCAGCAGCCGATGGAGCACATCCTTATGGAACAGATGATCGGTTTCGCTTTCGTGGATGAGCTGTCTCGCCCAGTCATACATTTCGTTTTTCAGCCAGTGGCGAATCGGCACGGGGAACCCTAATTTTTTCCGGTTTAACACATGATCCGGCACGATGCCTTCGGCGGCTTTACGTAAAATATATTTCGTCGTACCGTTGGCTATTTTCATGTCAGGGGCGATTCGCGCGGCGACCTCAAACACCTTTTTGTCTAAAAACGGAACGCGCAGCTCAAGCGAATGGGCCATCGTCATTTTGTCCGCTTTCACCAAAATATCGCCCCTAAGCCATGTATGGAGGTCAATATACTGCATGCGGTTTACAGGTGGGTAATGAACCGTTTCGCGGTAAAAAGGAGCCGTCACCGCCGTATATTCGCGCCCCTTTTGATACGTTTTGAGCAACGCCGCTTTTTCTTTTTCGCTATACATTTTCGCATTGCCAACATACCGTTCTTCGAGCGGCGTCGTGCCGCGCTCCAAAAAGCTTTTTCCTTTCATCCCGTCCGGAAGCAGCTTCGCGATCATCCGCAACACCGCTTTTACGATGTTTGGCATACGCACAAACAGCCGCAGCGACTCTGGTTCGCGGTAAATGTTGTAACCGCCGAACAGCTCGTCCGCCCCTTCGCCAGAAAGCACAACCGTGACATGCTTTCTCGCCTCACGAGCGACAAAATAAAGCGGCACCGCCGCAGGATCGGCAAGCGGATCGTCCATATGCCACATAATTTTCGGCAGCTCTTCCATATACTCCTGCGGCGAGATGACATAGCTGATATTGTCCACCCCAAGCTTCTCCGCGGTGTCTTCGGCAACATCGATTTCGCTGAACCCTTCCCGCTCAAACCCGACGGAAAAGGTCTTCAGGTGCGGATGGAATTGTTTCGCGATGGCGACGATGAACGATGAATCAATGCCTCCCGACAAAAACGCACCGACCGGCACATCGCTGCGCATATGGACGCTGACCGAATCAAACAGCGCATCGCGGATTTGCTTGACAAGCTCCTCTTCCGATTGGCGAATGGGGTCGAAGGATGCCTTCCAATAACGATGAATCGTGAGCGGTTTTCCGACTTGTTTCTTGAGATAATGCCCCGGCTCCAGCTTGTAAATGCCGGCCGACATCGTCAGCGGCTCAGGGACGTATTGGAACGTTAAATAATGCTGCAGGGAGTCGCCGTTCAGCGATTCCCGCCCCAACGCCAGCAGGATGCTTTTCTTTTCTGAAGCGAAAAACGTGCGCCCTGCTTGCTCCGCATAAAAAAATGGCTTAATGCCAAACGGATCCCGCGCCGCAAACACCGTTTTCTCTTGCTTGTCCCAAATGACAAACGCAAACATTCCGCGAAGCTTTTCGATCGCTTTTTCTTTTTCCGCGCTATAAAGGGCCACAATCACCTCGGTATCCGAATGCGTCGCAAACGAATATCCTTTCGCCGCCAGCTCCTCCCGCAATTCAAGATAGTTGTAAATTTCCCCGTTAAAAATGATCCAATATCGATCGTTTTCATAAGACAGCGGCTGATGCCCCGCCTCCAGATCGATGATGCTCAGCCGCCGAAAGCCAAAACTCACGTAGTCATCAAAAAAATACCCCTCATCGTCGGGGCCGCGATGGGTAATCAGGCGGTTCATCTCCATCAACGTTGTTTTCCATGTTTGCTCCATCGCTCTCGGGCGATCATGAATACAGCCAATAAACCCGCACATCGTAAATGATTGCCCCCCACTTTGCAAAAAAGAATCGAAAAAACGACATCACAAATCTTTTTAAGAAGAATGATTTAGACAAAGACCCTTTCATTTTATCGTACACAAAACCAAGTTTCAAAAGCAATCCGTTTCCACTTTTTCAGGAAAACTGCCTGCAAGATTTTCAGTTCCCCATCATATTAACGATAAAATATGGAGAAAGTGTGAAATTCGCCACTTTTGAAAAGTGGACAGCTTGGCCATGCCCTTGAACCATGCCGGACGTCGATAAGGTGACGTTGGCGAAACAAATCAAGAAAAATCCTACTCCAAGTGTTTTACGGACACCAAAATGAAGCGACTTTCTCCATACATTTTACACATCTATTTTTTATTATATCATTGCATCTTCCACTACAAGCTTAAGGAGGAAAAACGACATGAAAAAATGGCTGCTTGGCGCCATTTTCGCAGGAATCGCAGCGATTGGCGCCGCTTGCTCAAATCCATCTTCCATGCAAGGACATGACATGTCCAACATGAAGATGAACAAAGAAGATGTTTCCGCCGAAACGAGCAAGCCACAATTGCCGTTCGCAACCAATACAGAGGTATTATCTGGGAAAGACATTCATCTTACGGCGAAGGAAGCGTTATTGCCAATCAACGATCAAGTGAAACTCCCGGTATACACGTATAACGGATCGGTGCCTGGTGCGCAAATCCGTGTAAAACAAGGGGATACGGTCAAAATTGTTGTAAAAAATGAATTGCCGGAACCGACAACGATTCACTGGCACGGCTATCCGGTTCCCAATAGCCAAGACGGGGTGCCGGGTGTCACAATGGACGCTATTCAACCAGGTGAAACGTTTACGTATGAATTTACGGCAACTGTGCCGGGAACGTATTGGTATCATTCCCATCAAAAAAGCGCAGAGCAAGTGGACAAAGGATTATACGGCACGTTGATCGTAGAACCGAAAAATGAAGAAAAAGTCGATCGAGATTATACGCTTGTATTAGATGAATGGATGAGCAATCCGAATGCGGAAAACGAAAACAATATGAATATGAACGGAAATATGGATATGAGCGGCATGGATCATAGCAATATGAATAATGGAAATCACTCTGATCACCAACAAATGGATATGGGCAGCATGGGCCATAACATGAATATGTACGATCTTTTCACGATAAACGGAAAAAGCGGAGCGGCGATTGAACCGTTAAACGTGAAAAAAGGCGAAAAAGTGCGGCTCCGTCTGATCAATGCCGGATATATGTCCCACAAGCTTCATTTGCATGGACATGAGTTTCAAATTGTCGCAACCGACGGGCAACCGTTAAAAGATCCGCAACCCATCAAAGATGAACTGTTGAATATCGCGCCAGGTGAGCGCTACGACATTGAGTTTATCGCCAATCACCCGGGTGAATGGCTGCTGGAATGCCACGGGAATATGAAAGGTACCGATGGCATGAAAGTGAAAATTCAATACGAAGGACAAGCAAACAATGCGGACAAAACGAACGCAAAAGAAAATCTCCCTGTTGTGGATATGACAACATCCGGAAAATATGAAACAGGTCCATTTACGTTAGACCAACCATATGATGTCGAGTACACAATGGATTTAGGAACAGCCATGGGCAAAAATGGCATGATTTTCACGATTAATGGGAAAACGTATCCTGATACAGCGCCGATCAATGTGAAGACAGGAGATTTCGTAAAAGTAAAAATCGTGAACAGCTCACCGATGGATGTCCATCCGATGCATTTACACGGACACTTCTTCCAAGTGTTAAGCAAAAACGGCAAGCCAGTCAAAGGCGCTCCATTGATGAAGGATTCGTTAAATGTCAACCCTGGCGAAGAATACGTCGTCGCGTTTAAAGCGGATAATCCGGGAAATTGGATGTTCCATTGCCATGACTTGCACCATGCTTCAGCGGGAATGGCGACAGAAGTCAACTATACCGATTACAAATCGGACTATACCCCAGATCCGAACGACACAACGAATAAAGGGGAATAAGAAAGCTGAGGGGCTGACCCAAAACGCGAATGCATCTTGGGATCAGCCCCTTTTGAGTAACGTGCTATCCCTAAACAGCTCATACGGTTTGAATTGAAGTCTACCTTTCATTTAACAATTGTTCAACGTGCTGTTTTAACACAGGAATCTTATTTCGAACGACATCCCACACAATTCGATAATTAATGGAGAAATAACTGTGGATCAGCATATCCCTCATGCCAGCCATCTTTCTCCACTCGATATGTGGAGATGCTTGCCTGATTTCATCTGGAATGTTTTTGGCTGCTTCTCCGATGACTAATATGTTTTTAATGACTGCATCTGATACTAAATCATTATCTAAGAAGTCATCATAAGAAAGCCCTTGGGTGTACTTCTCGATTTTCTCCGCAGCGGCCAAAATATCTTGCAAAAAGACGCTAGTCTCTCTCTGCATACTTAACACCCTTTAAAATAGCTGCCTTTAATCCTGGTTTGATATCATCTACGATCACTAAATCGACTGGTTTTTGAAAATGATCTTCCAAACTGAATTTCAACTCCATATAATGATCAAACGTCACTGCATCATCCATAAATTCTACCAACACATCAATATCACTCGATTCCCTTTGTTCTCCCCGACTGTACGAACCAAATATCCCGATTCGCTTCACACCGTACTTTTCCTTCCATAAATCTAAATATTTCGACATTTCATTAAGGATGTCTTGTTGCGATAGCAAATAAATCCCCCCTTTTTTCTGCGCCCGTTATTTTCATTATAACATCCCGTTTTCCCGATATTCTTCAAGAAGAGAAAAAACTTTCCCCAGCCGAGAACTCGTTTAGGCGATAAAAAAGTGCCCCGTTATCATTTCGGGACACCTTCCGTCTGTTACTTCACATCATATCCTTGCTCTTCAATCGCTTCTTTCAGTTTTTCTACACTTACCTTTGTTTCATCATACTCCACATCAACCGTGCCTTCTTGTAAATGCACCTCTACACGGCTGACGCCATCCAACGCTTGAAGGGCATTGGTCACCGCCGCTTTGCAATGTCCACATGTCATTCCTTGTACTTCCAACGTAATCGTCATCATCCATTCCTCCCTCTAGAAATGTTGATATATCAAGGCTTTTCGGCCTCTCAGGGGTGCCGAAAAAATATTTTTCGACAAAATCCCTTACATCCTTTTTCAGTTTTGTGGATATCTTACAGACCTAGGGTGC